>NZ_JASJSU010000021.1:0-44983 GCF_030237045.1 Stenotrophomonas maltophilia group sp. Smal17 | reverse complement strand
CTGCGCCAAGGGAATGCCGGCCAGCGGCCGGCACTACCCCTGCAACAGACGACGCATCGTTCTGGTAGGTGCCAACCTTGGTTGGCACGAAACCCACGGCGCCGACCAAGATCGGCATCTACAGACGGCGATTGCCGGGCAGTGGCCGGCATTACCCGGCGATGCTCAGCGCTTGTACTTCGGCACGAACACCTTGTTCACCGCGTCGGCCAGCTGGTCCGGCGGCAGCAGGCCCTGGTCGAGCAGGAAGTTGTTGAACGCCAGGCGGTCGAACTTCGCGCCCAGCGCCAGCTCGGTCTGCATGCGCAGTTCCAGGATCCGGGTATATCCATAGAAGTAGCTGCCGGCCTGGCCCGGCATGCGCACCATGTAGCGGTCCAGCTCCTGGGTGGCCATCGCCTTGGACAGGCCGACCTGCTCCATCAGCACCCGCTCGCCGTTGGCACGGTCGGTCAGGCCTAGGTTGAGCATCGGGTCGAGCATCGCGCGCGCGGCACGCAGCAGGCGGAACTGCAGCGCGATCATCTGCCCGTCCAGCGGCTCGTACGGCACCATCTCGGCTTCCGCGTACAGTGCCCAGCCTTCCACGTTCACCGAATTGAACGCGAACATGGTGCGCGCCAGCGAGATGCCGCGCTCGACCATCGCGGTGAACTGCAGCTCGTGGCCCGGGCGGCCTTCATGCGCGCTCAGCGTCCATGCCGCTGCCCCGAAGCTGAAGTCGTCGTACTGCGCGCCCGGGCCCGCGGCCGGGTTGCCCAGCGGCAGCACGAAGGTGCCCTGCTGCCCGGTGTTGTTGACCAGCGGCGCCGGCAGGAAGTGCGGGGCCGGGCTGGCCGCGCTCTCGGCGGCCGAGCCCAGGCGCATCTGCATCGCGCGCTTGGGCACGTCGACGATGGCGTGCTCGCGGATCAGCGGGTCGATCGCATCGATCACCTTGCGGTAATGGCCTTCCAGATGATCGTCAGCGATCTTGTCGGCCTTCAGCGCGCGGATCACCGCCACCGGGTCATTCGGATCGGCCACCTTCAGGCCCTTGTCCTTCACCACCAGCGGCGCCAGCTGCTGCATCGCCGAGCGGGTTTCCATGAACTCCAGCTGCGCACGCTGCATCAGCAGCTTCGGGTCGATGTCGATGCCGACCTGCTTGAGCTGGTAGGCGTACAGCGGCGCCGGCAGGCGCGCGTCGGCACGTGCCTTCGGCAGCACCTCGGTGCGGGTCCAGGCCGCATAGTCCTTCATCTGCCCGGCCAGGGTCTTCATCGCCTCGTCGGCACCGGCGATCTGGTACTTCTTCAGCAGCGACTCGATGCCGGTGATGTAGGTCTCGACGTTGTCCAGCGACTGCTGCACTTCGATCTTCGTCGGCTGCAGCAGCGTGCTGTCCTTCAGCCGCTCTTCGTAGCGCTGGCGCGCCAGCGTAGTGAAGGCGGTGCCACCCGGCTGCAGGCCGGCATAGGCCTTGAGGCGGTCGATCGCCTTGGCGCGGCGCTCGGCCGGCACCTGGTCGGACAACAGCAGGTTGAGGCCGCTGAACACCGTCTGCGGCGCATCACTCCACGGCAGCAGGTACTTCTCGTTGAGCTCGCTGCCTTCGATGTTCTGGCTGGCGGCATGGATCATGATCTCCAGGTCCTGGCGGACGTTGGGATCCTGCTCGGTGGCCAGCTTCGCCTTCAGCTCATCACGTGCCTTGGCCATCGCGGCGCGGTAGCGCTTGCCGTTGTCGGGGCCCAGGTCGGCCACCTTGTCGTCGTAGCCGGGCACGCCGAAGAAGCCGGTTTCTTCCGGCTGGAACGGCCCCTGCGCATCCAGCAGGATCTGCGCCAGCGCATTGCTGCGGGCGACCCAGGCCGGGCTGGCCGGGGTGGTGGCCTTGGCGGCGGGTGCGGCCAGGGCCGGCGGTGCGGACAGCAGCGGGGCGGCAGTCAGGGCCAGGGCAACGGCCAACGCGATCGGCTTCATGGTGCACTCCAGGACAGGGTTGCCCGCACCCTACGCGTTCAGTGCGGCGGCGACAATCGGCCGGAGGTCACAATGCGGCGGTCAGCGGGCACTCGCCACGATCACGGCAGGCCTGCAGCGCGCATTCGTGCGCCGCTTCATCATCATCCAGCGCGGTCAGGTCGAAGGTCTGCTTGTCCTCGGCCAGCACGTACATCACCGGGTAATCCCACACGTCATCGCTGCGGGTGCCCTTCACGAACAACCGGCCGTGCGCGTGCGGCCCTTCCAGCGAGACGGTCAGGCCGACATCACGCTGGCCGTTGATCGCGGTCTGCATGCTGCCCAGCGGCATCGACCCGGCACGCAGCGGCTCGCCGAACGCGTCCACCAGCTCGATGCTGCAGCCGGCGCGGCGCAGTGCTTCGCGCATCGGCGGGCTCTCGCGCGCCGCCTCGCTCCAACCCAGCACGCTCCAGGCCACCACGCCACCGACCGTGCCCAGCACCAGCACCACGGTCAACGGCATCGCCCAGCGCCAGTGGCGGCACCACCAGCCAGCAGATCGCTGCTGATGAGCGGGAATCGGCGGTGGCAGGGTCATCGGCGGGCTCCTTCCCGGCTGTGGTTCAGGGTTTCAGGCAACGTCCCAAGAAGGCTTCGGCCACGCGGTAGCGATGCAGCGCATCGGCACCGGACAGGCCATGCTTGGCGCCCGGGTAGGTCATCAGTTCGAACGGCTGGGCACGCTTCTGCAGCGCGCTCATCAGGCTGGTCGAGTTGGTGAACAGCACGTTGTCGTCCGCCATGCCGTGGATCAGCAGCAGCGGCGAACGCAGGCCCTCGATATGGGTCAGTACGCGCGCTTCGCGGTAGCCCGCTTCATTGCGCGCCGGCAGGTCCATGTAGCGTTCGGTGTAGTGGCTGTCGTACAGGCCCCAATCGGTGACCGGCGCACCGGCCACGCCGCAGGCGTACTGGTTCGATGCCTTGGCCAGCAGCATCAGGGTCATGTAGCCGCCGTTGGACCAGCCCTGCACGCCGATGCGTGCCGGGTCGACCCACGGCTGCTGCTTCAGCCACGCCACGCCGCGCAGCTGGTCGGTCACTTCCACCGTGCCCTGCTTGCCGTACAGCGCGCCGCCGAAGTCACGGCCACGACGCGGGGTGCCGCGGTTGTCCAGCGAGAACACCACGTAGCCCTGCTGGGCCAGGTACTGGTTGAACAGGTGATCACCGCGGCCGGGCCAGCTGTCGGTGACGGTCTGGCTGGCCGGGCCACCATAGACGTACACCGCCACCGGGTAGCGCTTGGACGGATCGAAACCGGCCGGCTTGATCAGGCTGTAGTTGAGCGGCGTCTTGCCATCAGCGGCGGTGAGCGTGCCGAACTCGATCGGGCGCTGCGCGTCACGGTAACGCGCATACGGGTGCTTGGGATCGGCCAGGTCGTTCTCGAGCAGGGTGGCGATCTTCTCGCCATTGGCGCGGAACAGCTCGATCTGCGGCGGCGTGCTGCTGTTGGACCAGCTGTCGACATAGACACTGGCGTTGCGGGCGAAGCTGGCGCTGTGCATGCCCGGCGCCTTCGACAGCCGTTGCGGCTCGCCGCCCTGCAGCGACACCGCGTAGATCTGGCTTTCGCGCGAGGTCTCGATGCCGGCGCGGAAATAGGCCTTGTCGGCCTTCTCATCGACCGCCAGCAGCTCGTCCACCGGCCAGTTGCCGCGGGTCAGCGCGGTGGCTTTGCCCTTGCTGTCGATGCGGTACAGGTGCTGGAAGCCGGTGCGTTCGGACGACCACAGCACGCTGCCGTCTTCCAGGAAGCGCAGGCTGTTGTGCAGCGGCACCCAGGTCGGGCTGGTTTCGTGGGCGAGCACGCGCTGGCGGTTGGAATCGAGCGCCACTTCCACCAGGTCCAGTTGCTTCTGGTCACGCGACTGGCGCTGGAAGCTCAGGTGCTGCGCATCGCGCCAGTCGACGCGGGCCAGGTAGATGTCCTGTTCCTTGCCCAGGTCGACCCAGCGCGGTTGTGCGTCGGCGGCCGGCGCGATCACGCCCAGCTGCACGCGCACGTTGGCATCGCCCGCGGCGGGATAGCGCTGCTCGATCACGTCGGTACGGTCGGCATAGACTTCGTAGCGCTTCTGCACCGGCACCGGCGACTCGTCGATGCGCGCGAAGGCGATGGCCGAATCGTCCGGCGCCCACCAGTAGCCGGTGTGGCGGTCCATCTCTTCATCGGCGACGAATTCGGCCACGCCGTTGCCGATCGTGGTGCTGCCGTCGCGGGTCAGCTGCAGCTGCTTGCCGCTGGCCAGGTCGATCACCCACAGGTTGCGGCCGCGGATGAAGCTGACGAAACCGCCCTTCGGCGACAGCTTGGCGTCGGTGGCGAAGCCCTCGCCGTGGGTCAGCTGGCGTACCGCGGCCTGGCCCTGCTGCTTCAGGTCATAGAGATACAGTTCGCCGCCGAGCGGGAACAGCAGGCGCTGCGCGTCCGGCGACCACTGGTAATCAACGATGCCGGTCATCGCGGCGATGCGCTGGCGCTCGCGGCGGGCCTTCTCCTCATCGCTGAGGGTCTCGGTGCCGGGCAGCACCACCTTGGAGTCGACCAGCAGGCGGGTCTGGCCGCTGCCGATGTCGTAGGTCCACAGGTCCAGCTGGTTACGGTCGCTGTCCTTGCCGCGCAGGAAGCTGACCTGCGACCCGTCCGGCGCCACCTTGGGCTTCATCAGGGTCGGGCCGGACAACGGCAGCGGGCCGGTGATGGCTTCCAGGGTCAGCTTTTCAGCGTGGGCGGCGGTACTGGTGGCGAGCATGAGGGCGAGCGAAGCGAACAGGTGGCGCATGGAGTATCCCGGCAAACGACAGGTCCGCTGCGCGCGGTGGGCACGCGGCGGTCGTCCCCCATCCTAACCAAGCCCGTGCAGGAAGACAGCATGACCTTTTGCCCATACGGAGTGCCGACGAGTGCCGACCAACGGTCGGCACCCACCACCAGTAGATCCACGCCATGCGTGGATGACGCCGTCCCGGGTCAGCGCTGGCCGAACAGGTGCCTGCGTTCTTCGTCGCTGAGCGGCTTGCCGGCGTTCGGGTTCACCTGCTGGCGCAGGGCGTAGGCGCGCTGGGTGGCCGGGCGCGCGGCGATCGCTTCATGCCAGCGCTTCAGGTTCGGGAACGCGGCAAAGTCGACCGGGATCTTGTCGTAGGCGCCGATCCACGGGTAGCTGGCCATGTCGGCGATGGTGTATTCATCGCCGGCCAGGAAGGCGTGCTGGGCCAGGCGCTTGTCCATCACCCCGTGCAGGCGGCGCACTTCGTTGTCATAGCGCTCGATGGCATACGGGATCTTCTCCGGCGCGTACACATTGAAGTGACCCATCTGGCCGCTCATCGGGCCCAGCCCGGCCATCTGCCAGAACAGCCATTCCAGGGTGGTGACGCGGCCGCGCGGGTCGCTGGGCAGGAACTGGCCGGTCTTCTCGGCCAGATACAGCAGGATTGCGCCGGACTCGAACACGCTCTGCGGGGCACCGCCATCGGCTGGGGCCTGGTCGACGATGGCCGGCATCTTGTTGTTGGGCGAGATCGCAAGGAAATCCGGCTTGAACTGGTCGCCCGAGCCGATGTTGACCGGGTGGATGCGGTACTCCAGGCCGGTTTCCTCCAGCAGCAGGGTCACTTTGTGGCCGTTCGGGGTTGGCCAGTAATACAGGTCGATCATGGCGGCGGCTCGGGGTGCGGAAAGGAACCTGGAGTCTAGTGCGAGAGTTGGGTTGGCACCGTCATGGCGGGTCGGTAACCTCGCGGCTCCCCCGAAACGCACTGTCCTGCATGAGCCACAGTCCTCGTCCCCTGTCCCCGTTGTCCTCGCTGATCTTCGCCTCGCGCTGGCTGCAGCTGCCGCTGTACCTGGGCCTGATCCTTGCCCAGTGCGTCTACGTATTCCTGTTCGGCAAGGAGCTCTGGCACCTGCTGTCCCACTCCGTCTCGATGGGCGAACAGCAGATCATGCTGATCGTGCTGGGCCTGATCGACGTGGTGATGATCTCCAACCTGCTGGTGATGGTGATCGTTGGCGGCTACGAGACCTTCGTCTCGCGCCTGCGCCTGGAAGGCCATCCGGACCAGCCCGAATGGCTGAGCCACGTCAATGCCAGCGTGCTGAAGGTGAAGCTGGCAATGGCGATCATCGGCATTTCCTCGATCCACCTGCTGAAGACGTTCATCGCCACCAGCGCGCTGAAGGGCCTGCCGCTGTGCAAGCCGGAACAATGGGCGGCCGCGGTGTCGTCGGCTTCGACCAGCTTCTACAGCGCTGGCGTCGAGACCTGCACGACCATGACCCAGGAAGGCGTGCTCTGGCAGACCATCATCCACTGCGTGTTCATCCTGTCGGCGATCGGCATCGCCTGGACCGACAAGCTCATGTCCAACAGCCACAGCAAGCCGCACGACAAGGCACACGACCACTGAGGCCGTCGCCGGCAGCGGCCTGACCGCCGTTGCCTGTCCCGGCCACCGCCCCTTGTACGCGGCGGTGGCCGGGATGCTAGATTGCACCCTCGCCGTTGCCGGCGGTGGCGTCGGGAAACGTCACCCAGCCGCGCCCGGACCACAGGTCCCGGCCATGCATATCAATGATTTACGTCACGTCGTCTTCTAGAGGGGAGCAGGATGTCGCACGTCTCAATGATCACCGCCGCGCGCCGGTGGCTGCCGGTTGCCCTGGCACTGGCGCTGGCCGCCTGCTCGGGCAAGGAGGAAGCTCCGGCTTCCGCGCCGGACAAGGCGCCCGCCGCTGCTGCACCGGCCGCTCCGGTGGTCGCTGCCAAGGTGCAGTCGATGGGTACCGAACAGCTGCGCGAATCGGCCAGCCAGGCGCTGCGCGAGAACCGCATGTACGCACCGGCCGGTGACAACGCCATCGAGTACTACCTCGCCCTGCGTGACAAGACGCCAGACGACGCCTCGGTGAAGAGTGCGCTGACCGACCTGCTGCCCTACACCCTGATCGCCGCCGAGCAGCATCTGGCGCGCGAGGATTACACCGAGGCGCAGCGCCTGGTGGCATTGATCGAGAAAGTGGATGCGTCAGCGCCGGCGCTGCCGCGCCTGAAGGAAGGCCTGGCCAAGGGCGTGCAGAACGCCGCCAAGCGCACCGAAGCGGAAGCCGAAAAGGCGAAGAAAGACGCAGAGGACCGCAGCAAGCAGCAGACCGAGCAGCAGCGTCTGACCGAGCAACGCGCCAAGGAGGCCGATGCCGCCAAGCAGATTGCCGCGCAGCAGGATGCCGCACGCCGCGACAACGAACGGCAGGAGGCCGAGCGCCAGGCCGCCGCCCGTCGTGAAGCCGAGCAGAAGCAGCAGCAGGCCGCCGCGCAGCAGGCGAGCGCCGCACGCCAGGCTGCGGCGCCGGCTGCACCGACCCTGCGCCCGGTCAGCACGCCGGCGCCGCGTTATCCGGGCGAGGCCCTGCGCTCGGGCACCTCGGGCGAAGTGCTGGTGGAGATCACCGTCGGCACCGACGGCTCGGTGGTGAACGCACGCGTGCTGCGCGCGACGCCCGGCCGCGTGTTCGACCGCGAAGCCCTCAACGCAGTGAAGCGCTGGCGCTTCGAGCCGGTCAGCGCCCCGGTTACCACCCGCCGTACTCTGGTGTTCGCGCCGGGCGGCTGATGCCGCGGCAACGCCGGGCCACGCCCGGCGGTCTGGATCAAGGCCCGGCATGCCCGGGCCTTGTGTTTTTCAGGCTGCCGCGTCGATCAGCCGTTGCAGGACCGGATCGCGCGCCGTCATTACTCTGAAAAGGCCTAGCGCGTGCAATGCCGGCAGCAGATCGCGAAGATCGACCTCTGCCGCGGCACGGGTGGCAGCACTGCCCGCAGGATCCTGCCAGTCGCGCACGCTGGCGAGGAAAGCGCCGACGCTGCCCTTGCGCACGGTCAGGCCGTTCACGTGCACGTCGTCCTGGTGATCGGGGAGGATGTCCTGCGGTTTCATGGGAATGGGCTCCTTGGGATGGGCCGCCAGTCTCAGGCTTGCAGTTCGACCGTTCTGCCGTATAACTGCCAACGTATATGGCAGATCAGCCAACCCAAGTGCCTTTGATCGATCCCGCACTGGCCGATGCGGCCACAGGGCCGTGGCTGCTGGGCGTACAGCTGACCATGCCGGGGACGCGACGCACGCCGCGTCACCAGCACGCACGCGGGCAGCTGCTGGGTGCGCGCCGCGGCCTTATGAGCATCGAAGCCGGCGACCAGCACTGGCTGCTTCCGGCGGGACACGTCGCGTGGGTCCCGCCTCGCCTGCCGCATGCATTGGCCAGCCTCGGTGACTTCGACGGCTGGAGCCTGTACTTCAGTACTTCGGCCTGCGCGCCATTGCCCACTGTACCGCGCGTGTTCCAGCCCAGCATGCTGCTGCAGGCGGCGGTGCCACGCGCTCTGCAGTGGAGGCACGGCGCATTGGGGGATGCGCAGCTGAGGCTGGCCGGAGTAATTGGCGATGAGATCGCAGCTGGTCTTCCGTTGCCGCTGGCACTGCCGCAGCCACGCGATCGCCGCCTGCGACGGATCGCCACCGCGCTGGCCCGCGCCCCACATGATCCGCGCAGCGTGCAGGACTGGGCCGCTGCCAACGGCCTGTCTGGCCGCAGCCTGGCTCGCCATTGGTTGGCCGAAACGGGCATGCCGCTCAGCCACTGGCGGCAGCGGTTGCGCGTACTGTTGGCATTACCGCGCCTGCTGTCAGGCGAAACGGTCATCGAAGTCGCGCTGTCGATGGGCTATGAAACACCCAGTGCATTCATCGCCGTGTTCAAGCGCGAGATGGGGGTGACACCGGCACGCTATGGTGCGGGGTGAGACTTGGCATGGTGGACCGGAAAAGGGCCAGCCACACCAGAGATGCTACTCCTCTGGACGCCACATCATCCGTTCCTTGTGACGCTCCAACGCCCGCGCATAGATGTCCGGATCGCTGGCGAATTCAGCCATGAACCTTGGCTCTGGAAGTCGATAGGGATCCTCAGGATCAATCTGGCATTCCGCCTCGATCTCAGGTGGGAAGACCGGCTTGCGGCAGGTCTTGAAAGTCAGCCATCGGCAGAGCGTCAGCGCGCCATAGATCGGGAACATCAGGTTGGTACGCAACGGCATCAGTGCCGTGCCCATCATCAGGATGACCATCAGCCAGCAGTTGCGGATCGTTGGGTCCGGCGAGAGCGTGATGACCCTGTCACGTGGGTCGTCGTAACAGTTTTCCGGGCCGTCCTGCATGTAGCGGCAGATCAGTGCCCATTCCTCGAGAATGTGATCGTCGTGATGCCAGAAGTGTCCGACGGTGAAGGTCTGCTGTATCTGCTGATTGCGGTCAAGAAGGTGACACCTGAGATCACGCAGCTCACGGTTCTGTGCGCCCCGGCCGATGTGGAAGAAAGCGTAAGGCGAACCCCAGGGCACGACCGTCACGCCTCCAGGGCCGTTGTGCCTGAAGAAGTAGATCTTGCGGGTGATGCGATTGAAGCGGACCGGGTAGTGGGTGTACTGGAAGAGGTCATGTCTCAGATATATAAGCCACGTAGGAAGGATGATGCCAAGTGACATTACCGCCACGATGGCGAGATAACCGCCGCTGCCGATGACACCCTCTTCGGTCTCCGAAGCAGACTGTGCAAATGCAAGGAACATCCATATGCCGATAGTGCATCCAACGAGCGCAGCAATGCAGTGCGCCATACCCTTAACCTTAAAAGTCCTATCAACAAATTCAATGTACGTCGAATTGAAGCGAATCAGGCCGAAGGCGTCATCAGGAACTGACTTTCCAAAATCATCATTCTTGAGCGCAGCACGCCTCTCGACATGATCCAGCCCACGATCTTTCGGAAATTTCGCAACCCACCCAGTAAGCATCTGGTTACAACCTGATTCTTTTCAATTCATGCATCTGCTCATCTACCCCTTGGAACTCCCCAGCGGCATTCTTTCCGAAGTGAAGCGCCCGATCCATCCAGCGTTCGGTGTCGTCCGGCTTGAACCACGCGACAACCACAGTTATGGCAGCCGCGATGATCATCAGAATGATCGCTAACGGTATAGCCATGCCGAACAGAACCAGCAAGGAGGACACTACTGACAATGTACCGCTGAGACCGAGCCCAAAACCGTATGCTTTATTGAGCTTGGACTCACGCGCCCCTTCGTAGATCGTCAATCCGCCCAACACCATGCCAGCAATCCCACTCAACCACCGCCCCGACGCGTAGACGGCTGCTGCACGAGTCTGAGCATAGGCCGCCCATCGCCCCAACGGCTCCGCCAGCTTCTGCGAGAACCAGGGCAACTTCGATCCGATCTCACCCAACAGCATCGCCGAGTCTCCCACCAGCGCACCCACCCCAGCGGCAAAGTTGGCGCCCAGCAGCGGGCGGTCACGCGGCAGTGCCTTGCTGTACTGCCGACTCAGTTCGAACAGACTGGCGGAGGCAAATACCAGGCTGGCCGTGCCATAGGCGAACGAGGGGTTACCGACTTTGGCGAAGCTGCCCCGTATCGCGTCATACATATCGACGGTGGTCAGCGTTCGTGACAGCTCTGCATGGCGCGACGTTCCGGTGATCACCGCTTTCGCGTTCAGCGCCTTGAACAACCGCAACTGGTCGCTGTCCACCAGGGCAACGAGTCCGATCCTGAAACGCTTTCCGTCCATATCGGCATCAGCCGCAGCAACGGCGTGCGCTGCCACCGCGCGTGCTTGGCTGGCCGCGTTCAAGCCTGCGCGTTCGCTGACGGCCATCGCCAGAGCATTGCGCGCGCGCTTGGGCGTCGTGTATCCGCTCAGGTCCACCAGCTCGGCATCCGGCGATGCCGACTGGGCGAGTGCGGTCAGCATCCCCACTTGCATCCGGGTGGGCAACAGCATGGCGCTGCCCTCGAACGCCTTCCTGACGCCGGCTCCGATCATTCGCGTCAGTGGCCCTGAAAGCTGCTCCACCAGCCGTGCCGTCCCCTGGAACATCGCACTCAGCTTTCCGGCGGATTCTGCATCCAGCAGTGCCTTGAGCGCGTTGGACAGGCCGTTGGCCGCTGTCAGCCAGTCCCGCGTGCCCGGCGCGACACTGGCCTTCTCCATGGTCTGCTTCCAGGTCTTCAGCAACGCATCCTGGTTCCACATCTGTGCTCGCAGGAGGATGGCTCCGGGGTCCTGCAGATCTTCCAGCTGCAGCTGCTCGAGCAGATAGCCCATGATGAGGCCGCGCGAGGCTGAGTCACGCAGCAGGTTGGTCACGACTTCCTGGTAGAGCACCCCGCTGGTGCTGTCCTTGCTGTCGAAGTTGCTCTGCATGTGCTGCTTGAAGGCAGGCGCCTGCCACCATGCGATCATTGCCCGATCAAGATCGGCCACGGTGTGCTCATAGAACCGCTCCTGCGCAGGCGCGTAGATCTTCTTCAACCAGTGGGTATGCGCATCGGCCTTGCGCAGGTGACGGCTGTACTTGCGCCAGGACTTCTCTGCCTGGGCCAGCACCGCCTCCTCATCCTCGACAGCAAATATGTCGTGATTCCACGCTTGCAGTGGCCTGGCCAGCTGCTCCGCGTTGGTCTTTCCGCCCAGTATGCTGACCACGCCACGACCGAACAGGGCCGCTTCCCTGCGGCGGTACCCGACGTCTTCGAAGGCCCCCTGTCGCACGGCGCCCTCCATCAGCGAGATGGACGAGGCAGACTGGACCCTCTCCCGCCGCTCAGGCTCGGCCTCCCATTCAAGAATGCGTTCGATGGCGAGCTGGTTGAGATCGGAAATGATGCCGATCGGATCGTCCAGCGCCACCAGCGCAGGCGGCGATACCTGCGGGTGGCCAGCAGCAATGCCTGCCTGCGCGATCAACTGGTCGACCTGCGCGGTGGAGTAGTTTGCCCATTGATCCAGGCTGTATTCGAACGCATGCACACCGGGAACTGCGTTGATCGCCGGTATGCCCTGCACTCCCCGATCATTGCGGGAGACTGTCAATGTCGTGGATGGTTTGGCGAGATGGAGTTCAGCCACCAGCGCGGGAGCTTGCCCGAGTTCGGCAAGGTGTGGCTGCGGCTGCCCACCGGCCCGCCACGCGGCAACGTCAATGCATCGCATGTGCCGCTGGCGATAGGCGGGGTCCTGGTGCATCCCCCACACCCTGCGCGTCCACGGTGCGCTGCTGTAGGCCAGCCACAACAGGGTTGCTTGGGCGGCATCGGGCACGATGATGCATTTGGACAGCAGCGTTTCGCCGTGGCGCGAGCACCTCGCCGGCCGTGTATCGTTCTGCGGCGGCGGGGTCTGGTCGCGGATGTCGAACGCACTGAGGTCGCCGTATTCATTCAACTACCATGCCCTCCACTCATCGCGCGCCTGGTGGTAGCTGTAGACATAGCCGCCGCGCAGGAGGCGAAGTGCATAACGTGCAGACACTTCCGGCAACGGCTGCTCGCCCGCAACGCCATCGAATGGCGCTTGCAGCACCGGCGCCGCCTCACGGACCTCCGCATCTGCCCGCGCCACCGCGTAGCGCGCAAGCAGCAGCGGCAATCCGGACGTGATGCAGTTCGGGCAGTAGTCGGGATCGCTTTCGAGTCCAGTCATGCCGCCTCCGTCTGCAGACCGTGTTGGCGTTCCAGTTCGCAGGCCATGCGATAGGACATCCCCTGCTGATGGACACGCTGGAGCCGCAGGTTCAGTGCCGCCTGCTCGGCCGGATCCCCGGTGCCGCGCAGTCGCTGGCACGCATACACCTGCTGATCGTCCAGATCCTGCAGCCCCATGCTCTGGGCTTCGCCGATCGCCTGCAGCACCGCAGGCAGCAGCGTGCTTGCATGGCCGCCCCTCTCTTCGGAAAGATCTCTCAGGCAACCATTGATGCAGGCGACCTGGGCCAGAACACTCCACTGGTCCGGATGGATCAAAGGGCCGGGCGGACCCTCGGCAACCGGCCGCGGGTGAGTACGCCACGTGTTGCCCAGCGGCTCATGCCAGGTCCATGCCGAGATCGGTCCCATCAACTGTGCCATCTGCGAAGGACCCAGCAGCCACCGAAGGTGTCGGAACACCCGTGCGTCGTGGATGCGGAACAACACCCTTCCGGCATGCGGTCGCAGAAGGGCCATCCGGTTCATCAGATGGTTTCGGACCCGGTCCGGTACGTCACTCTCAAGCAGGGTGCAGAACAGCGGCCGGCCGCGATCACGCAGCTGGGCATCGGCCCGCTCAAGCAGTTCAAGCCGCGTCTGCCAAGGCAGTGCATGCAGTGGCACCAGCAAGGGGGGATTGTGCAGTCGCCTGCCCAGCAGCGGTGGGTTCAGCGGTTCGACGGGAAGATCGGCGAACTGTGCGGCAGCGACCTGCGTCGGATCGACGATGCCATGCGTCTGCGCGAGGAAGGTGCGGTGCCCCATGTCGACAGGGGCCGCGTCTGGTGAGTCCAGGTCCATTGGATCACGGTGGGAAAGTGTGATTCCACGGTAGGACCCTGCACCTGAGGCGTTAAGAGGCAGACGCGACAGTTCGCGCAATCGCCCCACTTTTGCAACTTTTCGTACGGCGGTGCCGACGCCCTGCAGCCGGACACGACGAGGCCCGGAATGACCGGGCCTCGCTTTAGATCCGCCGGGCGTAGCCCGGCGCGTGCCCTGGGGTCAGCCGGAGATGGCCAGGCGTTCGTTGTGGTAGCGGCGAACCGCGGCGAACCACAGCACGGCGGCCAGGCCCAGGCTGGCGCCGAGGTAGATCGCCCACACCGAGGGGGTGATGGTCTCGTGCCGGATCACCTTCAGCAGCATCTGGTTCTGCGACAGGAACGGCACCGCGTACTGCCACAGCTGGCTTTTCACCGGATAGGCGATCAGCGCGTAACCCGGCAGCATCGGCAACAGCATCAGCCAGGTCATGTGGCTCTGGGCTTCCTTCATGCTCTTGGCCGCAGCGGCCAGGAAGGTCAGCAGCGAGGTGCCGATCAGCAGCATCGGCAGCATCACCAGCAGCATCTGCACCATCGCCATGATGTTCATGTTGAGCTGGCGGCCGATGTTGCCCGGCGCGATCTGGGCACTGACCTTGAACGCGATCAGGGTCAGCAGCAGCGACGCGAAGCCGACCATGCAGGCGGCGGCGATCTTGCCGCTGACAATGGCGCTGCGCGACCCCGGCGTGGCCAGCAGCGGTTCAAGAGACTGCCGCTCGCGCTCGCCGGCGGTGGTGTCCATCACCAGATAGGCGCCGCCCAGGAACGAGGTCAGGGTCAACAGGATCGGCAGCAGTGCCGACAGCATCAGGCCACGCTTGGCTTCGGCACTGGCCATGTCCTGGCTGGCCATGTCCAGTGGCCGTGCAACCTGGGCGTCGATGCCACGCGCCATCAGCCGCAACGCGCCGACCTGGCCGTTGTAGGTGGCCAATGCCGCCTGCAGGCGCGCAGTGGGCACCTCCGCGGCACGCCGCGTGCTGTCACGGATCACCTCCACCAGCGCCGGCTTGCCGTCGGCCCAGTTGCTGCCGAACTCCGGGCTGATGCGCAGCGCCACGTCGATCTCCTGCGAGCGGATGGCCTCGGCCAGGTCCTTCGGCGCGGCAGTGGCATTCAGGCCCTGGGCGGCCAGGAAGCGGACCAGGTTCGGCGCGTGCTCGGCACCGATGGTGGGAATCTGCAGCGGCTGCTCGATCTGGGTGCGCACGCGGCTTTCAGACAGCTTGCCCATGCCCAGGATCAGCAGCGGGTACAGCAGCGGGCCGAACAGCAGGGTCAGCGCCAGTGTGCGGCGGTCGCGCGACAGGTCACGCAGCTCCTTGCGCATCACCGTCATCAGGGTCGACATCATGCTCATGCGTGCAGGCCCTCTTCGCTGCCGATCAGTTTCACGAACGCGTCTTCCAGGTTGGATTCGCCGGACTGCGCGCGCAGTTCATCGGCACTGCCGGCGGCCATCACCGTGCCCTTGGCGATGATCACGATGTGGTCGCACAGCGCGCCCACCTCCTGCATGATGTGGCTGGACAGGATCACGCAGCGGCCCTCCTCGCGCAGGCCCAGCAGGAAGCGGCGCAGCGCGCGCGTGGTCATCACGTCCAGGCCGTTGGTGGGTTCATCGAGGATCACGTTGCGCGGGTCGTGCACCAGCGCGCGGGCGATGGCGGTCTTGGTGCGCTGGCCCTGCGAGAAGCCATCGGTCTGGCGGTCGAGGATGTCACCCATGTCCAGTGCATGCGACAGCACTTCGATGCGTTCGCGGATGCGCTGCGCGGACAATCCGTGCAGTTCACCGAAGTAGGCGATGTTCTCGCGCGCGGTCAGGCGCTTGTAGACGCCGCGCGCATCGGGCAGCACGCCAAGATGGCGCCGCACTTCCACCGGGTCGCGGGCGGCGTCGATGCCGTCGACGCTGATGCTGCCCTGGTCGGGTGTCATCAGCGTGTACAGCATGCGCATGGTGGTGGTCTTGCCGGCACCATTGGGGCCGAGCAGGCCGGTGATCTGGCCATCGGCGGCACGGAAACCGACGTTGGACACCGCCTGGATGCGGCCGGTGCGGGTGTCGAAGGCCTTGTGCAGGTTGTCGGCGACGATCATGGGGTCCATCCGTTGAACGAGGTGAACGCCGGCACGTAGCTCAGCGTATCCAGGCAGCTGGCATCGAGCGCCTTGGCATCGGTGGTGTCGATGAACTGGCCAAGCAGCCGCGGCATGCAGCCGGCGTTGAGCGTGCCATGGCCCTGCCCGCGGGCGACCAGCGCACGGCCATTGGGCAGGCCCTTGAGCACCTGTTCGGCATAGCGCGGCGGGGTGACCGGATCCAGTTCACCGGAGAGCAGCAGCACCGGCAGGTTCGACTTCAGCGGCGCGGTCAGCGCGGTCGGCGCCGGCTGGTGCGGCCACACCGGGCAGGCCGCGAAGAACGCACGTGCCGCTTCGGCACCGAACAGGGCGTCATCGCTCTCTGCCGGGGCCTGGAAGCGCGGCGCATCCTCGCTGCAGATCACCGACCACTGCATGCCACGGTTGATCTGGAAATCCATGCTGCGGGTCGCGCCGCGCACCAGCGAGGCCAGCGGTGCGTATCGGCCCTGCGCCGCTTCATCCAGCACCAGCGGCAGCAGCGAAGAATATTCGGGCACGTAGGAGAATGCGAAGGCCAGGCCTACCACGCTGTCCGGAGTCAGCACGTCCTGGCGGGGCGCATTGGTGCCGGGATCGCGGTAATCGACCGTGACCGGCGCACGCCGCAGGGTCTCGGCCACGGCGCGCAGCTGTTCCCGGGTATCGACCGGGAACCGCTTGCTGCAGACGGCATCCTTGCGGCACTGCGCCGACTGCAGGGTGATCGCGTTGTCGAACGTGCGGGCAAACTCGCCGCCGACCACCAGGTCGTTGGGCACCACGCCATCGATGACCAGGCTGCGGGTGTGCTGCGGGTAGGCGATCGCGTAGCGCTGGGCGACGCGCGTTCCGTAGGAACCACCGACCAGGTTCAGCCTGTCCACGCCCAGCGCCTGGCGTACGGCGTCCAGATCGGCGATGGCCTCGGCGGTGGTGTAGAAGCGTGCGTCGGCGCGCCCCTGCAGCGAGGCTGCGCAGCGCTGCGCGTAATCGCGCAGCGAGGCCTCGGTGGGGGCCGCGTCCTCGTCCATCTGCAGTTCCTTGCCATCCGCGCCGAGGCAGCTGAGCGGGTTGGAACCGCCGGTGCCGCGCTGGTCGATCAGGAACACGTCGCGCTGCTTGCGCACCTGGCGCAGCGCGCTGTCGACGATGACCGCCACTTCGCTGGCGGCCTGCCCGGGCCCACCGGCCAGGAAGAACACCGGATCAGGCTGGCCGGCTCCGCTGCTGCCCGATTCCAGCCAGGCGATGCGCAGGTCGATCTGACGGCCGCCGGGGTGGGCGCGGTCCTCCGGGACCTGCAGGGTCGCGCACTGGGCTTCGACATTGGCGCTGGCACCTTCGGTGGACAGCGTGCAGGGCTGGAAATCGATGGCGCCGAAGCGGCGGCTTGGGGCGTCGCTGGCGCCCTGGGTGTCGGCTGACGGCGGCTGGCTGCAACCGGCAAGCATCAGGCTGGCCAGCATTCCGGCCAGCGCGAGGTGGTGTCTTTGCATCGTGCTCGTTTCCCCTGGAGGCGTTCCTGTCGACCACGACGGGCTGCCGCGGAAGATGTGACCCAACTTACACGGGCACGGCCTCGACGGCGATGGGAAACGGTGAAATCGCCGCTGCCGGTGCGCAGGCCAGCTGATCGCGCCCGGCGGCCTTGGCCTGGTACAGCGCCGCATCGGCGGCGGCCAGCAGCGTGGACAGGTCGCCCTGGCCTTCGTCCATGGCCAGCCCCACGCTGGCGGTGACCGCAACCGGCCCCGTCGCCAGCACGGCCGGGTGCCGCTGCAGGCGGGTGCGGATTACTGCCGCCAGCGTGGCGGCGTCGCTCGACGTACTGCCCGCCAGCACCAGCACGAATTCCTCTCCCCCATAGCGGCCCAGCAGGTGCGTCTTTCCCTGCGTGCAGTGCTGCAGCACGGCAGAGAAGTGGCGCAGCACCTGGTCACCGGCCAGGTGCCCCCAACGGTCGTTGATCTGCTTGAAATGGTCGACATCGACCAGCAACAGCGCCAATGGGCGGCCCTGCTGGCGGACGCGCTGCAACTGCGCCTGGCCATCGGCCAGTACCGCGCTGCGGTTGAGCAGGCCGGTCAGGCCATCGGTGCGCGCCGCGTGCCGCAGGTCGACCAGCATGCGCTCGACCAGCAGCAGCACCATGGCGAAGCAGCGCGCCAGCTCCAGCATCACCCCGGCAATATAGGTGGCGAACATCGGCGAGCCGGTGCGCATGATGTCCTCGCCGGCGTCGGGCGCCACCGGCAGGAACAGGCGCACGGCATACAGCGTGGCTTCGGCCAGGAACACCACCGCCGCCAGCCGGCAGCTGGTGCGTTGCTGCGCGGGCGCATGGCGCAGCAGCAGCCAGGCAATCCAGCCATCGACGATCAGTGCGAACACACTGAACACCTGCAGGCGCATGTGCAGGTCCGGCCAGAGCACCAGGAAGGCGAAAATGCAGGCCATGAATGCCGCCGCCATCAGCAGCGGCCGCCACAGCGGCAGTGGCTGCTGCAGGTGCAGGGCCACCCCGCGCAGCATCATCAGGCCACAGCCGGCCATCGCTGCATTGCCGGCCAGCACGGCAGGCGCCAGCGGCAGGTAGGGCCGCAGTGCCAGCAGGGTCACCCCCAGCGTCAGCAGCCACAGGCTGATGGTCCACTGCCGCAGTACCGGTTGCCCGCGCAGCACCACCAGCAGCAGCGAGAAGCCCACGGCGATGCCGATGCAGAGCAGGAAGCCAAGCACGGTGATGGTGGGAAAATCCAGGGACATGCGGCGCTCGTCGGCCGGGGCAGGCGCGCGCATCTTAGCGCCTTGCCGCGCGATGCCTGCGGTGTTGCTTGGCCTGGCGTGGATGCGAGGTCGGAAAACGGCGAGCAATGCCACCGATGCACACGCAGAATCCGCGGAAAACCAAGGAGCTGCCCATGCACGCGTGGTACCTCGGTGGCCTCGACCACCGCCCTTTCCAGCACCTGTTCGAGAAGAACGACACTGCGCTTGCCACGCTGGGCATCCAGCGCCGCTGGGCCGGTGATGGCGGCGGCCATCCCTGCCGGATCAGCCTGAGCGACCCGCCCAGTGGCAGCGAACTGCTCCTGCTGTCGCATGTCCATCTGCCCCTGCACTCGCCCTATCACGCGTCCGGCCCGATCTTCGTACAGCGCGGCGTGACCCGGTGCGTGCTGCCACCCGGCGTGGTGCCTCCCTATGTGCAGCGGCGGATGATCTCGGTGCGTGCCTACGACCGGTCTGCGCTGATGCTGGGTGCCCAGGTCTGTGCGGGCAGCGACGTCGCCGCGCAGCTGGATGCGCTGTTCGCCAACGCGGCGGTGGCGTTCGTGCAGTTGCACAACGCCGCGCATGGCTGCTTCTCGTGCCAGGCGGACAGGGTCGATGCACAGGCCGCGTAGCGTGGCCTCCATGACGTGATCGGCGCCACGCCGATCGCGTGACGCCCAGCGCATCCGTTCAGCCCCACGTGAAGCCTGCGGGAAGGGCTTCACATGCGCAGTCACGGATCGGAACGTCCACGGTTCCACACCCTGCAGTGCGACTCGATACTCGCCTGGGTGGCGCCGGAAGTCCGCCGCGCAGCGCAGTTCCTGCGGTCACCGCTCCCTTTCGACGACCACAAGGATGCGCCATGTCATTCCGATCCACACCGCTGTTGCTGACCACCTCATTCGCTGCCGCAGGCCTGGCCCTGGCCGGCACCGCGTTCGCCCACGGCACCATGACCACGCCGGTCAGCCGCGTCTATGCCTGCTTCCAGGGCAACCCGGAGAACCCGACCAACCCGGCCTGCGCCGCCGCAAAGGCAGTGGGCGGTTCGCAGGCGTTCTACGACTGGAACGGCATCAACCAGGCCAATGCCAACGGCAATCACCAGGCCGTGGTCCCCGACGGCAAGCTGTGCAGCGGCAACAACCCGACCTTCCGCGGCCTGGATCTGGACCGCAGCGACTGGCAGACCACGCCGATCCAGCCCGATGCCAACGGCAAGTTCACCTTCGTCTTCAAGGCGACCGCGCCGCACGCCACGCGTGACTG
The DNA here is from genome assembly GCF_030237045.1 of Stenotrophomonas maltophilia group sp. Smal17. Taxonomy (NCBI): domain Bacteria; kingdom Pseudomonadati; phylum Pseudomonadota; class Gammaproteobacteria; order Lysobacterales; family Lysobacteraceae; genus Stenotrophomonas; species Stenotrophomonas maltophilia group sp. Smal17. The sequence continues at coordinate 25,350 of NZ_JASJSU010000021.1, read as the reverse complement.
GCGCTTCTTCGTCACCCGCGACGGCTGGCAGCCGGGCAGCCCGCTGCGCTGGGCCGACCTGCAGGAGTTCTGCACGCTGGGCAACACGCCGCTGTCGGCCGATGGCACCTACAAGCTGCAGTGCACGCTGCCGCAGCGCAGCGGCCAGCACGTGATCTACAACACCTGGCAGCGCTCGGATTCGACCGAAGCGTTCTACACCTGCATGGACGTGCGCTTTGAAGGCAACGGCGGCGGCACCACGCCGGTGCCGCAATGGCAGGATGCCGGCCCGGTGACCGCACGTGGCGAACTGCCGGTCGGAACCACCCTGGCCCTGCGGGTGTTCAACGCCAACGGCAACGATGTGGAGCGCGTGGAGGCGACGCTGGCCAGTGGCCAGACCGCGCCCGCGCAATGGCCATTGGCGCTGGCGCGCAAGGTCAATGCCAGCGCGCAGCATGCGCGCGTGGGCGTGCTCAGCAACGGTGTGATCACACCCGCCGCCTCGGCCACCGGCAACCGGGTGTACCTGAAGAACGGCAACCGCTTCCAGCTCGACACCCAGCTACCGGACCCGGGCACGCCCTCGCCGGGCGGCGATTTCGATCACGTGTACCCCGCCGGCATCGGCAGCTACGTGCCCGGCCAGACCGTGGTGAAGGGCAGCGACGGCAAGCTGTATGCCTGCCGCCCGTTCCCGGAAGGCGCCTGGTGCAACGTCAATGCCGACGCGTACCGGCCGGGCGTGGGCGCGGCCTGGCGCGATGCCTGGATCGCATACTGAGACCGGATGCAGGGAACGGTGACGACGCACCGTTCCCTGCAAAACGTGCGACGCACTGGCTTCCCGCCGTGAAGCCGTTCCCACTCCAGATCACGCACCGCTTTTTTGAAAGTTATCCGATGGATACAGGCAGTCGGCATACCGAGACTTCACCGGGTTCCACCACCCACAGGAGATCTCCATGCATCTGTCCCACCGGGCTGTCCTCGCGCTGTCCGTGATCGCCGGCGTAGCCGTTTCAGGCAGCGCGTTCGCCCACGGCACCATGTCCAAACCCTCCAGCCGCGTCTATTCCTGTTACCAGGGCAACCCCGAAAACCCGACCAATCCGGCCTGTGCGGCGGCCAAGGCCATCGGGGGTGCGCAGCCGTTCTACGACTGGGCCGGCATCAACCAGGCCAACGCCAACGGCAACCACCAGGCCGTGGTACCCGATGGCGAGCTGTGCAGTGGTGGCAACAGCAAGTACCGCGGGCTGGACCTGAACCGCACTGACTGGCAGACCTCACCGATCCGTGCCGACGCACGCGGTCGCTACACCTTCGAATTCAAGGCGCCGGCCCCCCACGCCACCCGCGACTGGAAGTTCTACGTCACCCGCGAAGGCTGGCAACCGGGCAGCCCGCTGCGCTGGGCCGACCTGCAGGAGTTCTGCACGCTGGGCAACGTGCCGCTTTCCGGCGACGTCTACAAGCTGGACTGCCCGCTGCCCAAGCGCAGCGGCCAGCACGTGATCTACAACACCTGGCAGCGCGCCGATTCGACCGAAGCGTTCTACACCTGCATGGACGTGCGCTTTGAAGACGGTGGCGGCGTCACCCCGCCCCCGCAGTGGCAGGACGCCGGCCCGGTCACCGCCCGTGGCGCGCTGGAAGTGGGCACGACCCTGACCCTGCGCGTGTTCAATGGCAACGGCAACGACCTCGAACGCCCGGAAATCACCCTGGCTGCCGGCCAGACCGGCGCGACGCAGTGGCCGCTGGCCCTGGCCCGCAAGGTCAACGCCAGCGCCCAGCATGCCCGCGTGGGTGTGTTGAAGAATGGCGTGATCACGCCGGTGGCATCGGCTACCGAGAACCGCGTGTACCTGACGCCAGGCCATCTGTTCCAGCTCGATACCCGGATGCCGGATCCGGATCCGGTCGATCCGCCGCCGGGCGACTACGACTTCGTGTACCCGGCGGGCATTGGCAGCTACATCCCCGGCCAGACCGTGGTGAAGGGCACCGACGGCAAGCTGTACGCCTGCCGCCCGTTCCCGGAAGGCGCCTGGTGCAACGTCAATGCAGAGGCCTACCGCCCGGGCACCGGCTCTGCCTGGCGTGATGCCTGGATCGAGTACTGAGTCACGGCACCGGGGGCGGCGTGATGCCGCCTCCGGTGGGCATTTCAAGGCGCCATGAGGTTGCCGGCCAGCGGCCGGCATTACCTGGCTTACTTGCTGCTGACGTACTTCTCGCGGCGGATCTGCGGGTTGCCCAGGCCGGCGGCCTTGAGCAGCTCGGCACAGGCATCGACCATGTCCGGGTTGCCGCACAGGTAGGCGATGTCGGTGGCCGGGTCCGGGGTGAAGCCAGCCAGCGCCTGCTGCACGTAGCCGTGCTGCAGGTCCGGGTGCGGATCGGCCGGAAGTTCGCGCGACAGGCACGGAACATAACGGAAGTTCTCGTGCTTTTCGGCGAAGCTGTAGAAATCTTCGCTGTACAGCAGTTCGCCGGGGCTGCGCGCGCCCTGCAGCAGCACGATCTGCACGCCGCGCTCGGCCATGGCCGTTTCCAGCAGCGGCAGCATCGAGCGGTAGGGCGTGACGCCGGTACCGGTGGCGATCAGCAGGTAGCGGCCGTTGTGGTCACCGGGATTCAGGCAGAAGCGGCCGTAGGGGCCGGACGCGCTGACCTGGCCACCGTGCTCCAGCGCCTCGAACAGGGCCGTGGCGGCGCCGCCGGGCACGAAACTGACCGCGATATCCACCGCCTCGCCCGGGCCCAACGCGTGGTCGTGGATGGTCGCCAGCGAATAACTGCGCTTGGTCTCGGTGCCGTCGGCGTAGCTGAAATGGACCTGGATGAACTGGCCCGGCTGGAAATCCAGCGGCTGTCCGTCATCACGCACGAACTGGTAGTGGCCGACGGTCGGGGCCAGCATGCGGCGGCCGACCAGCTTGAGGGGGAATTGAACAGGCACGACTTTTCGGGACAGTGTGTAGCCGGGGCAAGCCCTCGGGGTCTTCTATAATAGCCCCTCCCCGCCCCCTCTCCAGCGCCAGCCCATGGGCGCGAAGGCTTCGAGCTTGGCATCCCAGAACGATATGGCGCCCGCCCTGCGCGTGCGCGACCTGCGCAAGACCTACGACAACGGCACCCAGGCCCTGAAGGGGGTTTCCCTGGAAGTGGCCCCGGGCGACTTCTTCGCCCTGCTCGGCCCCAACGGCGCCGGCAAGTCGACCCTGATCGGCATCATCAGCTCCCTGGTCAACCTCAGCGAGGGCCAGGTGGAGGTGTTCGGCAGCGACCTGGTGCGCAACCGCAGCGCCACCATGCGCCTGATCGGACTGGTACCGCAGGAAATCAACTTCAACCTGTTCGAGAAGCCCTTCGACGTCCTGGTGAACTACGCCGGCTTCTACGGCGTGCCGCGCGAGGAAGCGGAGCAGCGCGCCGAAGAGGAGCTCAAGCGTGCCCACCTGTGGGAGAAGGCCCAGGTGATGAGCCGCACGCTGTCCGGCGGCATGAAGCGCCGGCTGATGATCGCGCGCGCGATGATGACCCGCCCGCGCCTGCTGATCCTGGACGAGCCGACCGCCGGCGTGGACATCGAGATCCGCCGCGACATGTGGCGCGTGCTCAAGGAGATCAACGCGGCCGGCACCACGATCATCCTCACCACGCATTACCTGGAAGAAGCCGAGTACCTGTGCCGCCACCTGGCGATCATCAACCACGGCCAGATCGTCGAGCAGGGCCCGATGCGCGCCCTGCTGGCCAAGCTGGACGTGGAAGGCTTCCTGCTGGACATCGACGGTGAGCTGCCCGCGCAGCTGCCGGTGATCGAGGGTGCCATCCTGACCGCACCGGACCCGCATACGCTGGACATCGACATGCCGCGCGCAATGGATCTCAACCGCGTGTTCGCCACGCTCAACGAGGCCGGCATCCGCGTGCGTTCGATGCGTACCAAGAGCAATCGCCTGGAGGAGCTGTTCGTGCGCCTCACCGGCAACCTGGAGACCTCCGCATGAGCACCACCGAGCTGACCGACGGCCAGCGCAACCGCGTCGCGCTGATGACCATCGTGCGCCGCGAAGTCGCCCGCATCATGCGCATCTGGGGCCAGACCCTGGTGCCGCCGGCGATCACCATGACCCTGTATTTCCTGATCTTCGGCAACCTGATCGGGTCGCGCGTGGGTGACATGGGCGGCTACACCTACATGCAGTTCATCGTGCCGGGCCTGGTGATGATGAGCGTGATCCAGAACAGCTACGGCAACATCAGCTCCTCGTTCTTCGGCGCCAAGTTCGGCCGCCACGTGGAGGAACTGCTGGTCAGCCCGATGCCGAACTGGGTGATCCTGTGGGGTTACGTGGCCGGTGCCGTGCTGCGTGGCCTGATGGTGGGCGTGATCGTGCTGATCATCGCGATGTTCTTCACCCCGGTGCGCATCCCGCACCCGATCGTGATGCTGACCACGGTGATCCTGGGCGCGACGATCTTCTCGCTGGCCGGCTTCATCAACGCGGTGTACGCGAAGAAGTTCGATGACGTGGCGATCGTGCCGACCTTCATCCTGACCCCGCTGACCTATCTGGGCGGCGTGTTCTATTCGGTGAAACTGCTGCCGGGCTGGGCCGAGGCGGCCACGCACGCGAACCCGATCTTCTACATGGTCAATGCGTTCCGCTATGGCCTGCTGGGCAGCAGCGACGTGCCGCTGCCGATGGCCTACGGGCTGATGATCGGTTTCGTGGTGGTGCTGACGGCGCTGGCGCTGTGGCTGCTGCGCCGTGGCGTGGGCATGCGTAGTTGAGTTCTGCGCGCAGGGCCTGCGGCCCTGCACCCGCGGTGGTAGTGCCGGCCGCTGGCCGGCAAAAGCAAAAGCATGCATTCCGTAGGCGGGCGGGGTGGCATGACCCGCTTTTGGTGGGTGTCGACCTTGGTCGACACGAAGGACTCACGTCATGCGTGGTCAAGGTATTGCCCATAGAGCCGAGCCCATGCTCGGCTCTTTTTTGCCTGCAATCTCCGGCACAATCGCAGGTCTGATTCCCCCAGAAACGGTGAACGTGCAATGCGCATCCTGATTCTCGGTGCCGGCGGTACCGGCGGTTACTTCGGCGGCCGCCTGGCCCAGGCCGGCGTGGACGTGACCTTCCTGGTACGCCCTGCACGCGCCGCCCAGCTGAACCGCGACGGTCTGGTCATCCGCAGCCCGCTGGGCGATGCCAGCTTCCCGGTGCAGCATGTCACTGCCGATGCCCTGCCCGCGCTCGCCGCGCAACGACCGTTCGACCTGGTCATCCTCAGCTGCAAGGCCTACGACCTGGACAGCTCGATTGACGCGATCGCCCCTGCGGTGGGCGCAGACACCACCGTGCTGCCGATCCTGAACGGGCTGCATCACTACAACGTGCTGGACGCGCGCTTCGGCCGCGACGCCGTGCTCGGTGGCCTGTGCTTCATCAGCGCGACCAAGGCGCCCGATGGCGCGGTGCTGCACCTGGGCAAGCCGGCCAAGCTCACCTTTGGCGAGCGTGATGGCGGCGCAATCTCCGCGCGCGTGCAGGCCTTCGCCGCCGCCTGTGCGCAGGCCAGCCTCGAGCATCTGGCCAGCGAGCACATCGGCCAGGAGCAGTGGATCAAGTACACCTTCCTGACCGCGTTGGCCGCGGCCACCTGCCTGCTGCGCGCGGATATCGGCAGCATCGTCGCCACCGATGATGGGCAGGCCATCGTGCGTGGCCTGTACGACGAATGCCTGGCGGTGGCCGAAGCGGCCGGTGAGCCGGTTCCCGATGCTGCGCAGGAGACAGCGCGCGGCACCTTGACCCAGGCCGGTTCAGCGCTGAAGGCATCGATGCTGCGCGACCTGGAAGCCGGCCAGCAGGTGGAGGCCGAACAGATCGTCGGCGACATGCTGGCGCGCGCGCGCAAGGCCGACCAGGAAGCCCTGCTGCTGCAGGTCGCCTACAGCAGCCTGCAGGCCTACCAGGCGCTGCGCAGCGCGTGAGCCTCGCCTCGCCTGCGGGTGCCTTGCCCACCAGGGTGCTGATCCTCGGGCTGGGCTGGAGCGGGCGCGTGCTGGCCGCGCAGCTGCAGGCGCGGGGCGTGCACGTGGCCGGCACGGTGCGCGATCCGGCGTCGGCGCCGCACGACGGCGTGCGGCGCCATCAACTGCGCACAGACGCGACACTGTCACCGGCTCTGCTCGACGATGTAGCGCAGGCCGACGCCGTGCTGTGCAGCGTGCCACCCGACACTGAAGGCGATCCTGCACTGCGCCTGTTGCTGCCTGCACTGCAGGCCAGCCCTGCGCTGCGCTGGGTCGGCTATCTGTCGTCGACCTCGGTGTATGCCGACCGGGCCGGCGGCTGGATCGACGAAACCAGCGTGGCGGACGCCACCGAAGTCGCCGGCCTGCAACGCAGGCAGGCCGAAGCGCAATGGCGTGCACTTGCGGAGGAACGCGGCATCGCCTCGGCGGTGATGCGCCTGCCCGGCCTGTATGGGCCCGGTCGCAATGCGCTGCTGCAGCTGGCGCAAGGGCGTGCCCGCCATGTGGTGCGGCCTGGCCTGGTGTTCAACCGGCTGCACGTGCAGGACCTGGCGGCGGTGGTCATCGCTGCGATGCGGTGGCCCACACCTCATGCGGTGTACCTGCCGGCCGATGATGAGCCGGCACCGCCGCAGGACGTGCTGGCCTTCGCCGCGCAGCTGGGCGGGTTTGCGATGCCGCCTGCCGTGGCGTGGGACGACCCGGCGCTGAGCCCGACCTTGCGGCGCTTCTATGAAAGCAACAAGCGCATCGACAGCCGTGGCACGCGTGAAGCGCTGGGCTGGGAGCCGCGCTTCCCCAGCTACCGTGAGGGCCTGCGCGACCTGCTCCGGTAGTGCCGGCCGCTGGCCGGCAATCGCGCGATGTTTGCGGCGTTCATGCTGCTGCCGGCCAGCGGCCGGCACTACCCGATCAACCGGCGTCGGGCAGGCGGAAGAAAGCCCGTGTGGCGGCGGTGGCATTTGCGGCGGTCACTGCCACCTCTTCGCCCCGGTCGCGTGCCAGTTCTTCCACGATGTGCGAGAGGAACATCGGCTCGTTGCGACGGTCCTTCGGCAGCGGCTTCAGCGTGCGCGGCAGCAGGTACGGCGCATCGGTTTCGATCATCAGGCGGTTGGCCGGGATGTTCTTCACCAGCTCGCGCAGGTGCGCGCCCCGGCGCTCATCGCACAACCAGCCGGTGATGCCGATGTACCAGTCCTGGTCCAGGTAATCGAACAGTTCATCGCGTTCGCCGGTGAAGCAATGCACCACCGCGGGGCCGATGCGCCCCTCGAAGTTCTTCATCTGCGCCATGAAATCGGCATGCGCGTCGCGCTGGTGCAGGAACAATGGCTTTCCATTGTCTGCGGCCAGCTGCAGCTGGCGTTCGAACGCGCGGTGCTGGGCGGGGCGCGGCGAGAAATCACGGAAGTAGTCCAGCCCGCACTCGCCCACCGCCACTACTTCCGGATGGGCATGCAGCGCGCGCATCTCGGCGTCGCACTCTTCGGTGTACTCCACCGCGTGATGCGGGTGCACGCCGGCGGTGGCATACAGAAAACCCGGATGCTGCTGCGCCAGCTGCAGGGCCAGCGGCGAGTGCTCGCGGCTGGCGCCGGTGATCACCATCTGCACCACGCCGGCCTGGCGCGCGCGGTCCAGCACGGCGTCACGGTCGCGGTCGAAGGAGTCGTGGGTCAGGTTGGCGCCGATATCGATCAGGTGCATGGTCATCGCGGGAGAAAAGTGCCCGCGCATTGTACCTGCGCCCGCCGTGGCCCCTTATCCTTTGCACATGAACGCCCCGCTCTTCCCGATCTCCCCACTGCTGCCGCAGATCCAGCAGCACCTGGCCGCACAGCCGCGGCTGGTGCTGGAAGCCCCGCCGGGCGCCGGCAAGACCACCCAGGTGCCGCTGGCGCTGCTGGATGCGCCGTGGCTGCGGGGACGGAAGATCATCCTGCTGGAACCGAGACGGGTGGCCGCACGCAGCGCGGCGCTGTTCATGGCGCGGCAGCTGGGTGAAGAGGTGGGCGGCACGGTCGGCTACCGCATCCGCTTCGAGAACAAGGTCTCGGCACGCACCCGCATCGAGGTCGTCACCGAGGGCATCCTGACCCGCATGCTGCAGGACGACCCGATGCTGGAAGACGTCGGTGCGATCCTGTTCGATGAATTCCATGAACGCCATCTCAGTGGTGACCTAGGCCTGGCACTGGCGCTGGACGTGCAGGCGCAGCTGCGCGACGACCTGCGCCTGGTGGTGATGTCGGCCACGCTGGATGGCGAGCGACTGGCGCGATTCCTCGATGCACCGCGCTTGAGCAGCGAGGGCCGCAGCTACCCGGTGGCGATCAGCCATTTCCCGGCGCGTCGCGACGAAGCACTGGAACTGCAGGTGCGCCGTGCGGTGCAGCAGGCGCTGGCGGAACATCCCGGTGACCTGCTGGTGTTCCTGCCCGGCCAGCGCGAAATCGCGCGGGTGCAGGCCGGCCTGCAGGAATCTCTCGATGCAGGTGTCGAGGTGCTGGCCCTGCACGGCGAACTGCCGGTGGAGCAGCAGGCGCGCGTACTGCAGGCCGCCAGCGATGGCCGCCGCCGCGTGGTGCTGGCCACCAACGTGGCCGAATCCTCGGTGACCCTGCCCGGTGTGCGCGTGGTGATCGACAGCGGCCAGGCACGCGAACCGCGCTACGACCCCAACAGCGGCTTCACCCGGTTGGATGTGGTCGCCATTGCGCAGGCCTCGGCCGACCAGCGCGCCGGCCGTGCCGGGCGCGTGGCCGAGGGCGTGGCCTGGCGGCTGTGGCCGCAGTCGCAGCGGCTGGAACCACAGCGCCGCGCCGAGATCGACCAGGTGGAACTGGCCGGGCTGGCACTGGAACTGGCGGCCTGGGGCAGCAGCGACCTGCGCTTCCTCGACCCGCCGCCGGCCGGCCCGATGGGCGCGGCACGCGAACTGCTGCAACGACTGGGCGCGCTGTCCGAGTCCGGCGCGATCACCGCGCTCGGTCGCCGGGTGCTGGCGCTGGGCACGCATCCACGCATGGCGGCGATGCTGCTGGCCGCGCCGGATGCACGTGCGCAGGCGCTGGCCGCCGATCTGGCCGCACTGCTGGAGGCACGCGATCCGCTGCGCCAGGGCGGTGACGCGTTGGCGGCACGCTGGCGGGCGCTGGCGGCGTTCCGCAATGGCCGTGCGCCGGGCGATGCCAACCGCAGCGGGCTGGCCGCCATCGATGCGGCCGCCAAGCAGTGGCGCCGACGCCTGCGCTGCGAGGCCACCCCGCCCTCCAGCATCGAAGCGCATGAACTGGGTGACCTGCTTGCGCATGCCTTCCCAGACCGCATTGGCGTCCAGCACCCCAACGATCCGCTGCGCTACCTGCTGACCAATGGCCGCAGTGCACGCCTGCACGAACTGAGCGACCTGCGCGGCGAGCCCTGGCTGGTCGCCAGCGAACTGCGCTTCGAGGCGCGCGATGCACTGCTGCTGCGCGCCGCGCCGGTGGATGAAGACCAGCTGCGCTCGGCGTGGCCGGAACGCTTCATGACCGAAGATGTGGTGCGCTGGGACAGCGAGCGTCGCGCCCTGGTGGCGTTGCGCGAGACCCGTTTCGACCGCATCGTGCTGGACAGCCGCTCGGCCGGCCGTGTCGATCCGCAGCACGCCGCGCAGGCGTTGACCGACGCGGTGGCCGAGCTCGGCCTGCAGGCGCTGCCGTGGACCGAAGGCCTGCGCCAGTGGCAGGCACGGGTGGAATCGCTGCGGCGCTGGATGCCGGAGCTGGAACTGCCCGATTGCAGCGACGCCGCCCTGCTGGCCAACCGCGCGCAGTGGCTGCAACCCGCGTTCGCCGGAAAGAGCCGCCTGGATGCGCTGGACGAGGCCAGTTTCGGCGAGGCGCTGAAGTCGCCCTTGGAGTGGTCGCAGCGGCAACTGGTTGAACGTCATGCGCCGACCCGCATCACCGTGCCGTCCGGACTGGAGCGGTCGATCACCTACGCATTGGACAGCGAGAGCGGCGAACCTTTGCCGCCGGTGCTGGCGGTGAAACTGCAGGAACTGTTCGGCCTGGCCGACACCCCACGCATCGCCGATGGCCGCGTGCCGTTGACCCTGCACCTGCTCTCGCCTGGCGGCCGCCCACTGCAGGTCACCCAGGACCTGCGCAATTTCTGGGAAAACACCTACGCCGAAGTGAAGAAGGAAATGAAGGGCCGTTACCCGCGCCATCCGTGGCCGGATGATCCATGGACGGCCACCGCCACGCACCGGGCCAAGCCGCGCGGGACCTGACCGGTCGTGCCGGCTGTAGACCCTGCCTGATCCTGAATGGCTGCGCTGGAGTCACGCCACGCACGGCCCCGCCTGACATACCGTTTACGGGCAACACGCGACACTGGACTTCGACCCGAGGCAAAGGACCCCCGCATGAGCAAGCTGACTGTAATCACCGACCGCGCCCTGGAGCGCGCCCTGGAGCTGGCCCACACCGCCGGCGATGGCCTGAAGAGCGCCGGTGGCAGCCTGCGCAATGCGGACTGGATCAAGACCGGTGCCGCCATCGGCGCAGTGAAGACTGGCGGCAAGGCCGCCACCAAGTTCGTGCGCCGCAACCCGGCGGTGGCCGTGGCCGCAGCCGCGGTGGGTGTCGGCCTGCTGGGCTATGCGCTGTACCGCAAGCAGCAGAAGAAGAAGGCCGCCAATGGCCACGTGGTGAATGGGCAGGCGCAGCGCATCAGCGCACGTGACCGCCGCAATGCCACCGTGGTTGACGAGCATAGCGACATCGGCAGCGACGCCTGAGGCATTGCGCGTTGCCAGGGCCGGACCGCTTCCACGGGAGGCGCTCCGGCCCTTTCCGTTTCTGCGGGTGTGTTCAGCCGATCTGCCGCCACTGCCCCGGTTGCAGGTCGTCCAGCCGGTACGGCCCCATCGCCATCCGCACCAGCCGTAGTGTCGGCAGGTTCACCGCCGCGGTCATCCGCCGCACCTGGCGATTGCGGCCCTCGCGGATCGTGATCGCCAGCCACGCATCGGGCACGGTCTTGCGGAAGCGCACGGGCGGATCACGTGTCCACAGCGAAGGTGCTGGATCGAGGCGTTCGATCTTCGCCGGAAGGGTCGGCCCGTCATTGAGCAGCACGCCGTCGCGCAGCTGCTGCAGCTGCTCGTCGCTGGGCGTTCCCTCCACCTGCACCCAGTAGGTCTTGTCGGCCTTGTGCTTCGGGTCGGTGAGTTTGTGTGCCAGCGTGCCGTTGTCGGTCAGCAGCAGCAGGCCTTCGCTGTCGTGGTCCAGGCGGCCGGCGGCGTACACCCGCAGCGGCAGGCCGAATCCCGCCAGGGTCGGCCGCGGCGGCACGCTGCGGTCGGTGAACTGGCAGAGCACGTTGAAGGGCTTGTTGAAGGCAATCAGCATCGCGGGTGCGGCAGGCGGTGGGTACGGCATTGTCCCATTCCCGCGCCGCCGCCGCGATCATCGCCGGCTCAGCCGAACACCTTCCATTCCAGCAGGAACGATCCCAGCACCAGCGCGATGCCGCACGCCGCGATGATATTGGCGCGGCGCCGCAGGCGTGCGGAGGGCGGGCGGGCGCTGCGTGCACGATCCTCCAGCAGGACGCCGGCGAACAGCACTCCGAAACCAGCGGCCCCGACCAGGTCGTGGGCGTGGCCGCCGTAGAACACGAAATCGATCAGCCGCGTCAGCACCAGTACCGCGACGGCGATGTAAAGGATCTTCTTCAACAGTCCATGTCCTTGAATACGATTGAACCCCGGCGCGCGCGGTGAGCCGGGCATGGGCCCGGCTCCATGGTGGGCACTCCGCGCGGGCAATGCGGCGTGCCGCCTTACGGCTTGATGAAGCGCAGGGTCATGCGGTCGCTTTCGCCGATTGCCTGGTACTTCGCGTCGTCGGCCTTGTCATGCTGGTTGGTCGGCGGCAGCGTCCATACGCCGTTCGGGTGGTCCTTGGTGTCGCGCGGGTTGGCGTTGACCTCGCTGCGTGCGTCCAGCTTGAAGCCGGCCGCCTCGGCCATCGCAATCACCTGCTGCTGGCCGACGTAGCCGGTGTCATCGTCGTCGGCCACATCGGCCTTGGCGCGATGCTCGACCACGCCCAGCACGCCACCCGGCTTGAGCACGTTGAAGAAGCCCTGGAACATGCCCTGCGCCTGGCCGGCCTTGCGCCAGTTGTGCACGTTGCGGAAGGTCAGCACCACGTCGGCTGAACCGGCTGGGCCGAACACCGGCTTGGCCGGATCGTAGGCGACCACGGCGGTCTTGCCGAACTGTGCCGGTGCAGCGGCGTACTTCTTTTCCAGGCTGTCGCGGCTGCGCTGCTGGTAATCACGGCCACGGCCTTCGGGTACCGCCATCGGATCGACCACGGCGGCGACGTAGTGGCCCTTGTCATGCAGCAACGGCGCCAGGATTTCCGAGTACCAGCCGTTGCCGGGGGTGATTTCGATGACGGTCTTGTCAGGCGCGACCTTGAATAACGACAGCGTCTGCGCCGGATGACGGAAGCCATCGCGCTTGACGTTGTTGGCATCGCGGGTGGACGCCTTCACCGCCGCATCGATGGCCGGTGAGACCTGGATCTTCGCCGGTGCCACCGTGGCCGGTGCGGCGAATGCGGGAACAGCGGCGAGCAGGGCCGAGGCAAGCAGCAGGCGGCAACCACGCAGGGACGAAGCAGGCATCATCGGGGCGACTCCAGCGGAAGATGCGGCGAGACTAGCAGTCGCGGCGTCCCAGGTGTTCACAAAACGTTAGCCGGAGGCGCGCGGCGGAACACTGTTTTGTGGTCGCCGCCGCAGCGCGGTCACACAACGCGTTCTATTCTGGAGCACTTCCCCCAAGGAGTCCGTGCCCATGACGGCAACCCGCGAACTGGGCCGTTCCGGCCTGCATGTACGTCCGCTCGCCTTCGGTGGCAACGTGTTCGGCTGGAGCGCCGATGAGAAGGCCAGCTTCGCCCTGCTCGATGCCTTCGTCGACGCCGGCTTCAACCTGGTCGACACCGCCGACGTGTACTCGGCGTGGGTGCCGGGCAATGCCGGCGGCGAATCGGAAACGCTGATCGGCAAATGGTTTGCCCGTAGCGGCAAGCGCGACAAGGTGGTGCTGGCGACCAAGGTGGCCAAGTGGGCCGAGCGCCCCGGCCTGACCCCGGACAACATCAATGCCGCCGTCGAGGATTCGCTGCGCCGCCTGCAGACCGACGTGATCGATCTGTACCAGGCCCACGAAGATGACGAGTCGACGCCGCTGGAAGCCACGCTTGCCGCGTTCGGCCGCCTGATCGAAGCCGGCAAGGTGCGCGCCATCGGTGCCTCCAACTACAGCGCCACGCGCCTGGCCGATGCGCTGAAGGTGTCCACCGACTACAAGCTGCCGCGTTACGAATCCCTGCAGCCGGAGTACAACCTGTACGACCGCGCCGGCTACGAGAAGGAGCTGGAACCGTTGGTGCAGCGCGAGCAGATCGGCGTGATCGGTTACTACGCGCTGGCCAGTGGCTTCCTCAGCGGCAAGTACCGCACCGCGGCCGATGCGGCCAAGAGCCCGGCGCGGGGCGAGAACGTGGTGAAGCGTTACCTCAACCCGCGCGGCCTGCGCATCCTGGAAGCGCTGGATGACGTGGCCAGCAAGCACAACGCCAGCGCCGCGCAGATCGCGCTGGCGTGGCAGATCGCGCGGCCGTCGATCACCGCACCGATCGTCAGCGCCACCAGCGTCGAGCAGCTGCACGACCTGCTGGCGGCGGCCAACGTGTCACTGAGCGTGCAGGATGTCGCGCAGCTGGATGCCGCCAGCAAAGAGGGCTGAGGTGTAGTGCCGGCCGCTGGCCGGCATCGCACAACAGCGAAGAAAATAATTGAACAAAATGGTTGCGCACGACTAAATCGTGGTTTATCGTGCGCACCTCGTTTCAACAACCACTGGAAACTTCCCTTGAACGCGCATTCCGTCGCCATCGCCAAACTGCTGCCATGCCTGCGCATGGACGTGCTGGCGCGCGCGTTCGGCAAGGAAGTCGAGCTGACAACGGCCTGATACCCGCCCTGCGGAGATCGGCCACCCCGATCTCCGAGGCCTGACGACGCCCTCGGAACGCAAGTCCCGGGGGCGTTTTCGTTTGCGTCGGCACAAGGACCCGCGATGCCAGAACTGCACCCCGCGCGGCAACCCGCCGCTCACTGACCCAGGTTTTCCGCCCCGCCGAAGGATTTACTTCGCGCGAACGGCGACGCCTGGACATTATCTGCATCGCACCCAAACATTATCGCTCGCGATAATGTCGGCGGCCTGCACCCTCGATTTTCCAACGGTCCCGTTTCCACCACGGGCTGGTGCGCGCGGCGTTGCCGTGGCGTATGCCGGAGGTCGCGGACAAGCCATCGCCTGGATCGCCTGCTGGACGCAGGCACCGGTTCGCCGGTACGCGGTTCGATTCCGCGCGGTTCCCAACTGGATAGCTCAGCTTGGTCAGAGCAACGGATCCTGATTCCGTCTGTCGTGGGTTCGATTCCCACTCCAACCACATGACCTGTCACGTCATGACTTGAAGCAACACCCGGGGGCGCAAGCCCCAGCGGCCATCGCCGCCTTCCCTGCCACCGCCTTCGGGCGCGGCCAGGAAGGCAACGGACCACACGCCGGGCCCTGGCCCGTCGCCACCCATTGCCCCGCTCCGCACCGGTGCCGTCTGCCGGCAACGACGATGGCACGGGTGATGACCCGCCGCAGGCTCCGCGTGCGGACCGTCCGGCGATGGCCGCCCTCTTCCGCGGGCTGCACACGCTGTGCAGCCGGCCACGCCACGACCTGATCGGCCCGGGTCATGGCGTTTCATCCCATCGGGTCGAACCACCAGAGCCATACAAGGAGAGATTCCCATGTTCTGGACCATCAAGGTCGTGATCGGCGACGGCGAGCGCGGCCTGGTGTATCGCAACCGTCGTTTCCAGCAGATCCTGCTGCCGGGCGTGCACCGCCTGTCGCCCTTCGGCGGCCGCCCGCAGGTGGACATCCACACCGCATCGAAGGGCGCGGCCTACACCGGCAGCGACCAGGACAGCCTGATCGAGGCACTGGGCGCACGGCTGGACACGCACTTCGCGCTGGCCAACGTCGGTGCTGCCGAGGTCGGCCTGTTGCTGCGCAATGGCCGCATCGATGAAGTCCTGCCGCCGGGCAGCCGCCGCCTGTACTGGCGGGGTTCGGTCGACACCCGGGTGCGGGTGATGGCGCTGGGTGACGAGCCGCGCATTGCGGCGGACGTGCAGCAGCGCCTGGGCCAGCTGGGCGTGCTGCCGCGTGTAGCGGTGATCAGCACCGTGCCGAGCGAGTCGGTCGGCCTGCTGTTCATCGATGGCACGCTGCGGCAGACGCTGGACGCCGGCCTGCACGCGTTCTGGAACTTCAACGGCAATGTGTCGGTGGAGCGCGTGGAGCTGCGTGCGCGTTCGCTGGACGTGTCCGGCCAGGAACTGCTGAGCCGCGACAAGGTGACCCTGCGGGTGAACCTGGCCGCGACCGTGCAGGTGGTTGACCCGGTGCGTGCACACCGCACGCTCAGCAATGCCGACGAGTTCGTCTACCGGCAGCTGCAGTTCGGCCTGCGCCAGGCGATCGCCGCGCGCAGCCTGGACGAGCTGCTGGGCGACAAGGCGGCACTGGACGGCGAGATCGCCGCGCATGTGCAGGCGGCGATCGAGGGCCACGGCGTGCGGTTGCTCGGCGTCGGCATCAAGGACGTGATCCTGCCGGGCGAGATGAAGGAGATCCTCAACGGTGTGGTGCTGGCCGAGAAGCAGGCCCAGGCCAGCGTGATCCGCCGGCGCGAGGAGGCCAACGCCACGCGTTCGCAGCTCAACACCGCAAAGCTGATCGAGGACAACCCGGTGCTGATGCGCTTGAAGGAGCTGGAGGCACTGGAGAAGGTCACCGAGAAGATCGACACGCTCACCGTGTTCGGCGGCCTGGATGGCGTGCTGAAGCAGCTGGTGACGATCAGGTAGGGGGTAGCGGCGGCGCAGGGACGCGCCGCCGGCCCATCAGGGACATACACGAAGACATGGACACTCAACACAACTATCAATGGCTGCACGCCGAGGGCACCACGCCGATCAAGGGCTGGGTCAACGGTGTGCCGCTGGAAGCACAGGCGCATGAGCAGCTGCGCAACATCGCCGCGATCCCGTTCGTCGGGCCGTGGGTGGCGGTGATGCCGGACGTGCACCTGGGCAAGGGCGCGACCGTGGGCTCGGTGATCCCGACCCGCGGCGCAATCATCCCGGCCGCGGTCGGCGTCGACATCGGCTGCGGCATGGCCGCGGTGCGTACCACGCTGCGCGCCAACGACCTGCCCGATGACCTGCGGCAGCTGCGCAACAGCATCGAGCGCAGCATTCCGGTCGGCAACGGCCGCGGTGGCGAGCACCAGCGCATGCCCGACAGCATCCACACCCGGCTGGTGCAGTCCGGGCTGGGGGCCGGGCTGGAGAAGATCAAGGACAAGCACCGCCGGATCCGCACCGACAAGCTTGACCGCCAGCTGGGTACGCTGGGTGGCGGCAATCACTTCATCGAACTGTGCCTGGACGAGACGGACACGGTGTGGGTGATGCTGCACAGCGGCTCGCGTGGCAGCGGCAACCTGATCGGTACCTACTTCATCGAGAAGGCGCGCGAGGAGCTGGCCCGGCGCGTGCTCGGCTTCCACCTGCCGGACAAGGACCTGGCGTTCTTCATGGAAGGCGAGCCGCTGTTCGATGACTACGTCGAGGCGGTGTCGTGGGCGCAGGACTACGCCCGGCAGAACCGCGAGGCGATGATGTCGCGGGTGCTGGCCGAGATGCGCCACCGGCTGCCGAAGTTCCAGCTGGCGGCGATGGCGGTGAACTGCCACCACAACTACGTGCAGAAGGAGACGCACAACGGGCAGGAGCTGCTGGTGACGCGCAAGGGGGCGGTCAGTGCCCGCGAAGGCGAGCTGGGCATCATTCCCGGCAGCATGGGCACGCGCAGCTACATCGTGCGTGGCAAGGGCAACGCGGACAGCTTCCACAGCTGCAGCCACGGCGCCGGCCGGGTGATGAGCCGTGGCAGCGCACGCCAGCAGATCACCCTGGCCCAGCACCGCGAAGCCACCGCGCACGTGGAATGCCGCAAGGACAGCGGCGTGCTGGACGAGTCACCGGCGGCGTACAAGTCGATCGATGACGTGATGGCGGCACAGCTGGACCTGGTGGACGTGGTGCACACCCTGCGCCAGGTGCTGTGCGTGAAGGGATGAGGGAACGGTGCCGGCCAAGGCCGGCACCCACCGTGCCTCAATGGTGCCCGACCACCCTGCAGTAGATCCACGCCATGCGTGGATGCAGCGGCGCCGACCAGGGTCGGCCTCTACAGAACAAGCCCGATCAGCGCGGCACGCTGTCTTCGCTCACCAGCGCATGATGCATGCCGATTCCCGCGCGCACTCCTTCGGCGGTGGCCAGGGTGATGTTGCCGACCGTGGTCGCATCGCCTGCGGCATACACGTTCGGCACCGAGGTCTGCTTCATCGCATCGACCTCGATCAGAACGCCCAGCGGGCTCTCGGCCAACGTGCAGCCCAGCCGCTGCACCAGCGGCGTGGCCATCGCCTGGGTGGCCGGAACGAACAGCGCACGCTGGGCGATGCGACGGCCGTCGGCCAATTCCACTTCCAGCCAGCTCGGCTGGTCGCCCTGCACGCCCAGTACCGGCGAGGTCTCGATCTGGACGCCGCGCTGCTGCATGGCGGCGCGTTCGTCATCGGTGATCGGCAGGCCCTGGCTGAAGAAGGTGACGTTGCCCCAGTCGGCGAACAGCGGCGCCTTGCTGGCCGACATCGGGTGGCCACCAAGCAGGCCGATCGCACCGCCACCGACTTCATAGCCATGGCAGTAGGGGCAGTGCAGCACGGTGCTGCCCCAGCGTTCGGCCAGGCCGGGCAGCTCCGGCAGCTGGTCGGCGATGCCGCTGGCCAGCAGCAGTTTGCGCGCTGCCAGCACCTGGCCGTCGGCGGTCTCCACTTCAACCCCATCGCGGGTGCTGCGGGCATGCACCGCATCGGCATGCAGCCAGCGTACGCTGGGATAGTCCAGCAGCTGCTGGCGGGCGGTCTTGAGCAGCTCGGCGCCGCTGACACCATCGAGCCCCAGCACGCCATGCGAATGGCTGGCGAAGCGGTTGCGTGGCGAACCGGCATCGATGACGGTGACCGGGCGACGGGCGCGGGCCAGGATCAGGCCTGCAGCGATGCCGGCGTAGCTGCCGCCGACGATGAGCACATCAGGATTCATGGTGACCTTCCAGGGAACGGTGATGGGCGAGATGGCGGGCGAACTCGGCGCCGAGCTGGTCCAGCGTGACCGCCTGCAGGCGCTGTTCGAGCAGCCGCTGCGCCTCGCGTGCGCCCTCCAGCAGGGCGCTGTTGACCAGCTGCTGGATCGGGCAGCCACGCCCGGAATCGCGGGCACCGACCTGTACCAGCGGCGGCGCGCCCACGGCCAGATAGATGTCGTGCAGGGTGATGGTGGCGGCGTCGCGGGCCAGCTGGCTGCCGCCGCCGTGGCCGCGTGCGGTGTGCACCAGGCCGGCCTTGTGCAGCTGCGCCAGCAGGCGCCGGATCACCACCGGATGGGTCGGCAGGCACGACGCCAGCTGTTCGGAGGTGCGCGGTGCGCTCTGGCCGACCAGGTGCGCCATCACGTGCAGGGCATCGGAAAGCGGGTTCGCGGATTTCATGTAACAACAATAGTTACATTTAAATCCCCTGTCCAGAGTCTGCTTTCGTTCCATATGGACACATTTGTCCTATGAAATGTTTCCTTCACTTCGCTAAACGAAACGCGAATGTGATCAACGTCGCACTTCAGAGGTGATCGAAACCGGTCGATACCGCATCGCCCCTTCCCGAGAGCCCCTTCCGATGAATGCGTCTGTCCGTGCACCCCGCCTGCAGTCCAAGCTGCTCGGCGCGGTTTCCGTTGGCCTGGCCGTAGTCCTGTTGTGCGCCCTTGCAGGTCTTGCTTCCGCCTGGTTGAAGCTGTCCACCGATGTCCCGCCCGAAGTCGCGCACAGCCGCGATGCCGAACGCCTGCAGCGCGAGTTCCGCGGCCAGGTGCAGGAATGGAAGAACGTACTGCTGCGCGGGCACGACGACGCGTTGCGTCAGCGTCACCTGGAGGCCTTCGACAGCGAAGGCCGTCTGGTCGAACAACTGGCCAAGGGCCTCGCCAGCAGCCCGGATGCGCGCACGCGCGAGCAGGCCCAGGCCTTCATCGGACTGCATGCGCAGCTGCAGAAGGACTATCACGCCGCGCTGCAGGCCTTCGCCGCCGCCGGCTACGATCCCGCCGCTGGCGACACCCTGGTGCGTGGCAAGGATCGTCCGGTGGCCACCGCACTGGATGCGTTGAGCACGCAGGCCACGCAGGTGGCCGAAGCGGCACTGGCGGCACGTTCGCAGCAGGCGCGGCAGACCCTGCTGCTGTGCGCGGCGCTGACCGTGCTGGCCGCAGTGCTGCTGCTGATCGGCCTGGCCTGGTGGTTGCGGCGTGCGGTGGTGCAGCCGGTGCTGGCGGTGGAAGCTGCCGCACGCGCGGTCGCCGCTGGCGACCTGCAGCACGTGGTGCGGGTGAGCAGCCGCGATGAGATCGGCCGCCTTGCGCAGGCGATGCAGGCGGTGCAATCGACGCTGCGCGGCGTACTGGACGCACAGGGCGCGATGGCGCAGGCGCACGAGGCCGGCACCATCAGCCATCGCATGGATGCCAGCGCCTTCCCCGGCGCGTTCGGCGAGATGGTGGCCGACAGCAACGCGCTGGTGGACGCGCACATCCAGGTGAAGATGCGCGCGATCGCGATCATGGGCCGCTATGCCATCGGCGACCTCAGCCAGGACATGGAACGCCTGCCCGGCGAAAAGGCGGTGATCACCGAAGCACTGGATACCGCCAAGGCCAATCTGGGCACCATCAATGGCGAGATCCGCCGCCTGGCCGAAGCCGCCGCCGCCGGCGACTTCAGCCAGCGCGGCGACAGTGCGCGTTTCGAACATGATTTCCGCGCGATGGTCGACGGCCTGAACCGCCTGATGCAGGCCACCGAACTGAACCTCGGTGAGGTCTCCGGCATGCTGCGCGCGATTGCCGATGGTCGCCTCGGCGCACGCATGCACGGCGATTTCCAGGGCGTTTTCGCCCGCATCGCAGGCGACGCCAACACCACCGCCGCGCAGTTGGCGACCATCGTCACCGACATCAAGCACGCCTCCGGCAACATCCACACGGCTGCGGCGGAGATTGCCGCCGGCAACAACGATCTGTCGCGTCGCACCGAGCAGCAGGCTGCCAACCTGGAAGAGACCGCCGCGTCGATGGAGGAACTGACCTCCACCGTGCGGCAGAATGCCGAGCACGCACGCCAGGCCAACCAGCTGGCGATCGGCGCGCACAGCGTCGCCTCGCAGGGCGGCAGCGTGGTCGGCCAGGTGGTGGCGACCATGGGCGCGATCGAGACCTCGTCGCGGCAGATCGCCGAGATCATCAGCGTGATCGATGGCATCGCGTTCCAGACCAACATCCTGGCGTTGAACGCGGCGGTGGAAGCCGCGCGTGCCGGCGAACAGGGCCGGGGCTTCGCCGTGGTCGCCAGTGAGGTGCGCACGCTGGCGCAGCGCTCGGCCGCTGCGGCGAAGGAGATCAAGTCATTGATCGAAGCCTCGGTGGAACAGGTCGGGCACGGCGCGCAGCGCGTGCGCGAGGCCGGCGACACCATGGCCGAGATCGTGGCCTCGGTGCAGCGGGTGACCGACATCATGGCCGAGATCTCCGCCGCGTCGCAGGAGCAGAGCGCTGGCATCGAGCAGGTCAGCCAGACCGTGATCCAGATGGATGGGACCACCCAGCAGAACGCTGCGCTGGTGGAAGAGGCCAGCGCCGCTGCACGCAGCCTGGAGCAGCAGGCGAACCGCCTGATCGACGCCGTGGATGTATTTGACCTGTCGACCACGGCGGCGGCGAAGAATGCGCTGCAACGCGCGGCCTGATTGATCCGGCTGCCGGCCAGCGGCCGGCACTACCGCACGCTCTGGTGGGTGCGGACCGTCGGTCCGCACCGAACCTGCCGTCGCCCGACCCACGCTCGGGCGCCACCCATGTCCGCGCTCCACGGTAGTGCAGGCCGCTGGCCGGCAACCCGGCGGCAACGCTCAGCGCAGGTAATCGCTCTGCGCCATCGCTTCACCGAGGTAATCGAGGAACGAGCTGATCCGCGCTGACACCGCCGTGTTGCGGTAGTACACCGCATGGATCGGCTGGTACACCTCCAGCGTCTGCGCGGCCAGCACCGGCACCAGCGTGCCGGCGGCGCGGTCGCGATCGGTGACGAAGTCGGACAGGCAGGTGATCCCCACCCCTTCCACCGCCAGCCGGCGCAGCGTCTCGCCACTGGACACGGCGATGTCCGGTCGCACCAGCAGCAATCCCTCCGACTCCCCGGGCAGCGGCCAGCGGTTCAGCGATTCCGGCTCGTTGAAACCAAGCAGGGTGTGCTGGCCCAGCGCGGCGACCGTGCTCGGCTCGCCCAGCCTGTCCAGATAGGCCGGGCTGGCCACCAGCCGCAGCCTGCAGCGGCCCAGCGGCCGTGCATGCAGGGTGGAGTCGGCCAGCGGCCCGATCCGGATCGCCAGGTCGGTGCGTCTCTCCAGCAGGTCGATGTAGCGGTCGGAACTGTTCAACTCCAGCTGCACGTCCGGGTAGCGCTCCCGATAGCCGGCCACCAGTGGCGCGATCACGTGCAGCACGAACGGCATTGCCGCGTCCACGCGCAGGCGCCCGGCCGGGCGCTCGCGGCGCGCCGCCATCTGTTCCTCGGCCGATTCCACCGCGTCGATGATCGCGCGCGCATGGCGCCGGTACGCCTCGCCCTCGGCGGTAAGGTGCAGGCGGCGGGTGGTGCGGGTCAGCAGGGTGGTGCCCAGCTTGTCCTCCAGCCGCCCCAGCGCGCGGCTCACGCCCGACGGCGTCTGCCCCAGCTGCTCGGCGGCGGCGCTGATCGAACCGCTGTCGATCACCGCCAAGAAGGCCTGCATTTCATCAAGCGTCGTCTTCATGCCGCCATTATTGACTGCACGGCAAGAGTGATTGGCGTGAAGACCGGTTTTTCGGCCAGAGATGGCGGCGCAGACTGCGCAGCCTCTTCCCCTGCTGGACCCTGTCATGATCCGTGGCATTCCCCTCGCCCTGCTGGCGTTGACCCTCGGCGCGTTCGCCATCGGCACCACCGAATTCGTCATCGTCGGCCTGATCCCGACCATTGCCGCCGACCTGCAGGTCAGCCTGCCCTCGGCAGGCCTGCTGGTCTCGCTGTATGCACTGGGCGTGGCCATCGGCGCACCGGTGCTGACCGCGCTGACCGGCCGCGTGCCGCGCAAGACCCTGCTGGTGGCGCTGATGGTGCTGTTCACCCTCGGCAACGTCATCGCCTTCATGGCACCGGGCTACAGCTCACTGATCGCCGCACGCATCCTCACCGGCCTGGCACATGGCGTGTTCTTCTCGATCGGCGCGATCATCGCCACCGCGGTGGTGCCGAAGGAGAAGGCCGCCAGTGCCATCGCCATCATGTTCACCGGGCTCACCGTGGCGCTGGTGACCGGTGTGCCGCTGGGTACCTTCATCGGACAGCACCTGGGCTGGCGCGCCACGTTCCTGGCCGTGGCTGGCCTCGGCGTGATCGCCCTGCTGGGCGCGCTGCTGTTCGTTCCGCGCAACCTGCCGCAGAGCGCGCCGGCCAACTTCCGCCAGCAGCTGGCGGTGCTGGGCCAGCCGCGCCTGTTGCTGGTCTATGCAATGACCGCACTGGGTTACGGCGGCACCTTCCTGGCCTTCACCTATCTGGCGCCGATCCTGCAGGACGTCACCGGCTTCTCGGCCAATGCGGTCAGCCTGGTGTTGCTGGTGTACGGCGTGTCGGTGGCCATCGGCAACCTGTGGGGCGGTCGACTGGCCGACCGCCTGGGCCCGGTACCGGCGTTGAAGCGCATCTTCACGCTGCTGGCCATCGTGCTGTTCGTGCTCACCTTCACCGCCTCCAACAGCGTGCTGATGCTGCTGACGGTGCTGGCGCTGGGGGCCGTGGCCTTCGGCAACGTGCCAGGCCTGCAGGTCTACGTGGTCAAGCAGGCGCAGCGCTATGCGCCGCAGGCCACCGATGTGGCCTCGGGCCTGAACATCGCCGCGTTCAACATCGGCATCGCCCTGGGCGCCTCGCTCGGTGGGCTGGTGGTGGAACACATCGGCCTGATGCACACGCCGTGGCTGGGTGCGCTGGTGGTGGTTGGCGCCTATGCGCTGACCGCGCTCAGCGGTCGCCTCGACCGTCGCGATGGTATCGATCCGCGCGCCGACGGCATTGCCGCCACCGTGCATTGATTCATGCAATGCACCGTTGCCGGCATGCATACGGTGCCTGCCCTACCCTCTTCTCCTGCTACTCCCTTCCCCCCGTTGGAGCTTCCCATGACTGTCCCCGCCTTTGGTCTCGGTACCTTCCGCCTGAAGGACCAGACCGTGATCGACTCGGTGCGCAATGCGCTGGAGGTCGGCTACCGCGCCATCGACACCGCGCAGATCTACGGCAATGAAGCCGAAGTCGGCCAGGCCATCGCCGAATCGGGTGTGCCGCGCGACGATCTGTACCTGACCACCAAGGTGTGGATCACCGAGTTCAAGCACGATGCGTTGCTGGCCAGCCTGCGCACCAGCCTGGAAAAACTGCGCACCGACCGCGTCGACCTGGCGCTGATCCACTGGCCGTCGCCGAACGACAAGGTCGACGTGCCGATGGAGGAATACCTGCCGGCACTGGCCGAAGCCAAGGCGCAGGGACTGGCCCGGGAGATCGGCATCTCCAACTTCACCATCGCGCAGACCCGCAAGGCGATCGAGATCCTCGGTGCCGACGCGATCGCCACCAACCAGGTCGAGATCCATCCGTACCTGCAGAACCGCCTGCTGGTGAAGTTCCTGCAGGACAATGGCATCCACATCACCGCCTACATGAGCCTGGCCTATGGCGAAGTGCTGAAGGACCCGGTGATCCAGGCCATTGCCGGCCGCCACCAGGCCACCCCGGCGCAGGTTGCGCTGGCCTGGGCGCTGCAGCAGGGCTTCTCGGTCATTCCGTCGTCGACCAAGCGCGACAACCTGGCGGCCAACCTGGACGCGGCGGCCGTCCGCCTGACCGACGAAGACATGGCGCAGATCGCCAAGCTCGACCGCGGCCAGCGTCTGGCCAACCCGGAAGGCATCGCCCCGGCCTGGGATTGATCCCAGCGGCGGGCGCGGAGTTGCTTTGGTAGAGGCCGACCTTGGTCGGCGCTGGGCTCTGATCGGTCGATGACACAGCGTGCCGACCAAGGTCGGCACCTACCAAGTGCAGGGGTTATTCCTCGTCCTGCAGCAACCAGCCACGCATGGCGGCGCTCACTTCATCCGGCTTTTCCATCGGCGCCAGGTGCCCGCAATCGGGCACCACCACCAGCTGCGAGTGCGGCACCAGCGCGTGCATTTCCTCGCTCACTGCCAGCGGCGTGATGCGATCGTTGGCACCGCACACAATCAGCAACGGATCACGGTAGCTCGCCAGCACGTCATGCCCATCGCGGCGCTCCAGCGCGCTCTGGCGCAGGAACACTTCGGCGCCCAGCCGTGCGGTCATGTCGCGCACGCGCTGAACCAGCACATAGTCGTCCAGCCGGGAGGCATCGATATAGCTGCGCATCAGTACGTCACCGAAGCCATGGAATTTCCCCGGTAGGCGCACGCTGGCACGTTGGCTGCGGCGCTGTTCGGCGCGCTCGGGCGAATCGGCATGGATCGAGGTGTCGATCAATGCCAGCTGCAGTACCCGCTCCGGAGCGATACGCAGGATCTGCTGGGCGACGAAACCACCCAGTGAGAAGCCGGCCAGCGCAAACCGCTCCGGTGCCTGCGCCAGCACGTCTTCGGCAACCGCCTGCAGGGTTTCGCCACGGGTCTGGTCGCCCACCGTGCAGTCGGCGATATCGGCCAGGTCGGCCAGCTGGGCGCGCCACAGCTCGGCATCGTTGAGCAGGCCGGGTAGCAGCAGCAAGGGAATGCGGTCGGTCATGGCGGTATTGTCGCGCCAGTACGGTGACGGAGCCATGCCGCATCGGGTCATTGGGTTGTAGAGTCGAGCTTGCTCGACTGCTTCCCGCCGTAGAGTCGAGCTTGCTCGACTGCTTCCCGCCGTAGAGTCG
>NZ_JASJSU010000020.1:12868-56767 GCF_030237045.1 Stenotrophomonas maltophilia group sp. Smal17 | reverse complement strand
TAGAGTCGAGCATGGCTCGACTCTACAGAAGGCAGAAACCCGCGCTGTTGCCAGCGCGGGTTTTTTGTTGGATCAACCCTTCAATGCCGCCTGCACGAACGGCGGGGTCACCAGCACGCCGGTGTGCAGCGCGGCGGTGTAGTACAGGGTGTTGAAGGTCTTGGCCGCCGAGTCGGCCTGGCGGAAGTCGAAGCTGCTGTCGCCCTTGCGCGCCATGGTCACGCTCCACCAGCCGGTGGGGTAGCACGGCTGCGGGAACGGCAGGGTCTTGAACGAGCCGAAGCCGGCCTTGCCCATCTCGGTGCGCATTTCGTTGATGAGGTCCAGCTGCATCAGCGGCGACTCGGACTGCTGCACCAGGATGCCGTCGTCCTTCAGGGCCTTGAAGCAGCTCTCGTAGAAGGCCTTGTTGAACAGGCCTTCGCCCGGGCCGACCGGATCGGTCGAGTCCACGATCACCACGTCCACGCTGCCGGCCGGGCAGTTGGCCATGTAGGCCACGCCATCGTCGAACAGCAGCTCGGCGCGGGCGTCGTCGTTGGAGTCGCACAGTTCCGGGAAGTGCTTGCGCGCCATCACCGTGACCTGCTCGTCGATATCGCACTGGGTCACGCTCTCCACGCCCTTGTGCTTGAGCACTTCGCGCAGGGTGCCGCAGTCGCCGCCACCGATGATCACCACGCGCTTGGGCGCGGCGTGGGTGAACAGCACCGGGTGGCTGATCATCTCGTGGTAGAAGAAGTTGTCCTTGCTGGTCAGCATGATGGCCCCGTCGATGGTCATCAGGTTGCCCCAGTCGGTGGTCTGGAAGATCTCGATCTTCTGGAACGGCGACTGCACCTCGTCCAGCTTGCCGGTGATGCGATAGCCGATGGCCGAGCCGGTGCGCTCGAAGTGTTCGATGTACCAGTTGTTGCTGTCAGTCATTGGAAAACAGTCCTGTTCGGAGGGGTGAAGCCGGGCTGGCGGGCGGGGCCGCGTGGCACAGATGCCACATCCGGACGGATCGGCCCGTTCAGGTTGGAACCTGTCACGG
Source organism: Stenotrophomonas maltophilia group sp. Smal17 (assembly GCF_030237045.1). Classification (NCBI taxonomy): domain Bacteria; kingdom Pseudomonadati; phylum Pseudomonadota; class Gammaproteobacteria; order Lysobacterales; family Lysobacteraceae; genus Stenotrophomonas; species Stenotrophomonas maltophilia group sp. Smal17. The sequence goes on along the minus strand of NZ_JASJSU010000020.1, from coordinate 55,731 downwards.
GCGCGGGCGCGCATGATAACGAACCTGTGGGCATATAGGCGTTATCATGCCCCCCCTTTTATTGCCAACAAGGCCGACTGAAATGACCGATTGGTCCCTCGACCAAGCCCGCAAGACCTACTCGATCCCGCATTGGGCGGACGGTTACTTCGACGTGGATCAGGCCGGGCACATGGTGGTGAGACCGACCGGGGCGGACGGCCCGGTGGTGTCGCTGCCCAAGGTGGTCGATGCGGCGCGTGCGGCCGGTGCCAAGCTGCCGCTGCTGGTGCGCTTCCCGGACATCCTCGGCCAGCGCCTGGGCAAGCTGCAGGCGGCCTTCGGCCAGGCCCAGCAGGACTGGGAATACAGTGGCGGCTACACCGCCGTGTACCCGATCAAGGTCAACCAGACCCGTGGCGTGGCCGGCACCCTGGCCAGCCACCATGGCGAGGGTTTCGGCCTGGAAGCGGGCAGCAAGCCCGAGCTGATGGCCGTGCTGGCGCTGTCGCGCCCGGGTGGCCTGATCGTCTGCAACGGTTACAAGGACCGCGAGTACATCCGCCTGGCCCTGATCGGCCGCAAGCTGGGCCTGCAGACTTTCATCGTCATCGAGAAGCCGTCCGAGCTGAAGCTGGTGCTGGAAGAGTCCAAGGCGCTGGACGTGAAGCCGGGCCTGGGCGTGCGCATGCGCCTGGCCTCGCTGGGCGCCGGCAAGTGGCAGAACAGCGGTGGCGACAAGGCCAAGTTCGGCCTGTCGCCGCGCCAGCTGCTGGACCTGTGGAAGTCGCTGCGTGACACCGAGTACGCCGACTGCCTGAACCTGCTGCACTTCCACATGGGCTCGCAGATCTCCAACGTGCGCGACATCGCCAACGGCATGCGCGAAGCCACCCGCTACTTCGTGGAGCTGTCGCGCCTGGGCGCGAAGATCACCCACGTCGACGTGGGCGGTGGCCTGGGCGTGGATTACGAAGGCACCCGTTCGCGCAGCTTCTGCTCGATCAACTACGGCCTGCATTCCTACGCCAGCAACATCGTGCAGCCGCTGGCCAATGCCTGCGAAGAGTTCGGCCTGACCCCGCCGCGCATCGTCACCGAGTGCGGCCGCGCGATGACCGCGCACCACGCGGTGCTGATCGCCAACGTCTCGGAAGTGGAAGAGGCGCAGGAAGGCCGCGTGCCGGACCAGCACGACGACGAGCCGGCGGCGATCCGCCACCTGCGCGAGATCCACGACGAGCTGGACGTGCGCCCGGCGGTGGAACTGTTCCAGGAAGCACAGCACTTCCACGCCGAAGGCCTGGCCAGCTACGCGCTGGGCCAGATCGACCTGCCGCAGCGTGCGCGCATCGACGATCTGTTCTACGCCATCGCCCACGGCGTGCGTGCGCGCCTGAGCTATGACGAGAAGAGCCACCGCCCGGTGCTGGATGAGTTGAACGAGCGGCTGGTCGACAAGTACTTCGTCAACTTCAGCGTGTTCGAATCGATCCCGGACGTGTGGGCGATCGACCAGGTGTTCCCGATCGTGCCGATCGAGCGCCTGGACGAAACCCCGGACCGTCGCGGCATCATCGCCGACATGACCTGCGACTCGGACGGCATGGTGGAAACCTACGTCGAGAACGAGAGCCTGGACAGCTCGCTGCCGCTGCACAAGATGAAGCCGGGCGAGAGCTATCGCATCGGTTTCTTCATGGTCGGCGCCTACCAGGAAATCCTGGGCGACATCCACAACCTGTTCGGCGACACCGACGCGGTGGAAGTGCTGGCCGATGCCGATGGCTATGCCATCACCCAGCAGCGCCGTGGCGATACCACCGACGTGATGCTGGACTACGTGGGCTACCGCCTGGACGAACTGCGTGCCACCTACGCACAGCGCGTGGCCGAGGCCCAGCTGTCGCCGGAACGTGCGCAGGAACTGTCGGACGCGCTGGAAGCCGGCCTGACCGGTTACACCTACCTGTCCGACGAACCGCTGGTCTGACGTCGAAGGAAACGCCGGGCATGGCCCGGCGCTGCCGGCCCTGATGAGCGCACGCGCGATCTTCCATCTGTTCCTGCATGCCGCCGTGCCAGCCCTGCTGGCATGGCTGTTCTGGCGCAAGCGTTTCGCTTCGGCGTGGCTGCTGATGCTGCTGGGCTGGATCATCGATCTGGACCACCTGCTGGCCGATCCGATCTACGCGCCAAACCGTTGCAGCATCGGCTTCCACCCGCTTCACACCGCGCCGGCCATCGCGGTCTATGCCGGTCTGTGCGTGCCGAAGAAGACGCGGTTGTTCGGCATCGGGTTGATGATCCACATCGTGCTGGACGCGATCGATTGCTGGTGGATGCACCACCGCTGATGAGTGACGTGCTGAGCCGAGCCCACGCTCGGCTGCGCCTGGGTCCGTCCCGCCTCGACCTAGTCAGCCGGCGCCAGCGGCAGTTCCAGCCGCGCGCGCAATCCGGGGTTTTCGTTCGACAGGCGCAGTGAGCCGCCGTGGCTGGCGGCGATGTCGGCTGCGATGGCCAGCCCCAGGCCGCTGCCTTCCACCCGTTCGTCCAGGCGTACGCCACGCTGCAACACGCTCTCCAGCTTCGCCTCGTCCAGGCCGGGGCCGTCGTCGCGCACTTCAATGTGCAGCCGGTCCTGCTGGGCCAGGGCGCGCAGCCGCACATCGTGGCGGGCCCACTTGCCGGCGTTGTCCAGCAGGTTGCCCAGCATTTCTTCCAGATCGGTCACGGCACCGGCGAAGGCCAGCCCGGGGGCCACGTCCACCCGGAAGTGGATGCCACGGCCGGCGTGCACGCGGGTCATCAGCCGGCACAGCGCTTCGGCGGCGGGGGCCACCTCGCTGCGCTGCCGGTGGTCCACCGCCAGGCCGGCGGCCAGATAGCGGTCGATGCTGGCGCGCATGCGCGCACCCTGTTCGTGCAGCGTACGCCGCCAGTCGCGGCCGTCGCCCTGTGTCTCGGCGGCCAGCACGCTCAGGGGCGTCTTCAGTGCATGGGCGAGATCTTCCGCACTGCTGCGCGCACGCGCCACCATGCGCTGGTGGTGGTCGAGCAGGGCGTCCAGTTCATCGGCCAGCGGTGCGATTTCCAGATCGAGCTGGCGGCGGTCGATACGTTCGGCTTCGCCACGCCGGATGCGCTCAAGCTGCTGGCGCAATCCGCGCAGCGGGCGCAGCCCGAAATGGACCTGGCTGGCCAGCACCGCCAGCCACGCGGCCACCAGCACCGCCAGCGCAATCGCGGTGCGTTGGCGGAACGCGGCAACATCGGCATCCAGTGCGCTGCGGTCGTTGGCCACCACGGCGACATAGGCCTGTGCCGCACGGGGCAGGCGCACCTGCTGCACGCGGGCGCGCAGTGATTGCTGCATCGGCCCGGGCAGGTTGCGCTGGGTCGGGCCGTCGGCGGTGGCGGCCAGGGTCTGGTCCCACAGCGAGCGCGACTGCAGCAGCACCTTGCCCTGCTGGTCCGCGATCTGCCAGTACGCACCGGAGAACACCCGCTGGAAGCGGGCGTCGTTCGGTTCCTGGCGCAGGCGCAGCTGCCCTTCCGGGTCCACTTCGGCCTGCGCCAGCAGGGTCAGCATGTCCTGCTGCAGCTCGTGGTCGAGGCGGTCACGCGCGCTGCGCTTGAACAGCTCGCCCAGCAGGACGCTGGCCAGTACCGAGACCAGCACCAGACCGATGCCCGCGACCAGCAGCAGCCGGCGGCGCAGCGAAGGCTGGCGCGCGCTCATGCCTCGGCCAGCCGCCAACCCTGGCCGCGCACGGTATGGATGAGGTCGGTGCCCAGCTTGCGGCGTACCCGCCCGAGCAGGACGTCCAGCGCGTTGGAATCGGGATCGTAGCCGCCTTCGAAAACCTGCTCGCCGAGGCGGTCGCGGCTGATCACGCTGCCGCTGTGGTGGATGAAGTAGCTCAACACGCGGAACTCCTGCGGACTCAGCGCCAGCGCCTGCCCATCCAGCTCGAAGCGCCCAGCATTGACGTCCAGCTGCAACGGGCCGCACTGCAGGCGCGGGCTGGCATGGCCATGGCTGCGGCGGATCAGCGCCCGCAGGCGCAGCACCAGTTCGTCGGCCTGGAAGGGCTTGGTGAGGTAGTCGTCGGCGCCGGCATCGAAGCCGGCCAGTTTGTCGTGCCAGCGCCCGCGTGCGGTCAGCACCAGCACCGGGAAGCTGCGGCCATTGCCACGCCAGCGCTCGATCACGCTCAGCCCGTCCAGGCCGGGCAGGCCCAGATCGACGATCGCGGCCTGCAGGTCCTCGACCTGGCCGATCTCCTCGGCCTGGCGCCCGTCGGCCACCGTGTGCACGACGTAGCCGGCCTGTTCCAGCAAAGGCACCAGCCGTTGAACCAGCGCCGCATCGTCTTCGGCCAGCAGGATACGCATCAGTCGTCCAGCTCCGTCTTCAGCAGCTTTCCATTGCGCGCATCATAATCCAGCTCCACCACCACGCCGTCGCTGCGCAGGATCTCCACCTCGTAGACGCCGTCGTCCAGCTCCACTTCCAGCAGCTGGCCCGGATAGCGCCGGAGCGCATCACGCACCACGCCTTCCAGCGGCACATAACGGCCCTGCTGCACGGCACGGCGCGCAACCTGCTGCGCCGGGTCCTGGGTCGGAGCGGCAGCGTTCGGGGCGCCGGCCAGGGCCAGCAGCAGGGTGAGGGTGGGGAGCATCGTGACTGCGCCAGGAAGGGGAACCGGCGCGAGTATGCCGATGGCGACTAACCGTTGCCTAACAGCCGCGGCTAAGGCGCTGTTAACCGGGGCATGCATCGTGGCGGTGCCGGGATGATCCGGCCACGAACAGGAGAACCCCCATGTTGAAGTCGCTCACTCTCGCCACCGTCGCTGCGCTGGCCATCGCACCGGCCGCGCAGGCCGCACCGCTGGGCATGGCCCAGGTCGAACAGACCCTGCGCAAGGCCGGCTACAGCCAGATCCACGAGATCGAGCGCGATGACGGCCTGTGGGAAGCCGACGTGAGCCGTGCCGATGGCCGCTTCAGCGAGGTCTACGTGGACCCGAAGACCGGCGAGATCTTCGATGAGCACAGCAGCCGCGCGCTGTTGACCACCGAGCAGGTACTGGCACGGGCGCAGGCGCATGGCCTGCGCGAGATCCATTCGCTGGAACGTGACGGCGCGACCTGGTCGCTGGAAGCGCGCAATGCCCGCAACCAGAAGGTGGAGGTGCGCCTGAGCGGATATGACGGCCGCATCCTGCACAGCGAGCGCGATGGCTGGCTGGATTGACCTGCTGGTAGTGCCGGCCGCTGGCCGGCAACCCATGATCGTTTCCAACCCCGCGAGTCGCCGGCCAGCGGCCGGCGCTACCGTGCGACTACCAGCCGAGCATGGGCTCGGCTCTAGAGGGTCGGCGTTACCAGCCGTACGGCGGCGGGTAATCCCAGCCCGGGCCGCGGCCGTAGTAGCCGCCGTACGGGCCGAAGAAGCCCGGGCCCTTGCCTTCGCTCACGTGGATGTTGACGTTGACCCCGTGGGTCTTGCCTTCATCGGTGGTGTAGTTCTTGCTGAGGTTCAGCGTGGCGGCGTTGTAGTGGCTGTTGCCACCGTTCTTGGAATAGCCGATGCCGGTGGTGAAGCTGCCGGACACCTTGACCTTGTCGTCGGTCACGTCGGCGATCCTGGCGTCGTCGTGCACGCGCGGGCCGCTCTTGTCGCCGTAGTAGGTGCCGGGCGGGTCCTGCTGCAGGGCCGGGTCGTTGAGGTAGCGCATCGGCGCCTGCGGCAGCGACAGGTCCAGGCCGGCCGCCTGCGGCGCGGTGGCGCCGGCAGCGGACTGGGCCAGCACGGTTCCCGGCAGGGCCAGGCACAGCAGCAGGGTCAGGGGGCGGATCATGACGGCGCTCCAGCGGACAGGTGGCCACGCAACACGCGGCGGTACAGGCCGACGCTAGCAGGGGTTGCTTGAATGATGCCTGTCGGCGCCGGATTGGGGTAGAGCCAGGCCATGCCTGGCTGCAGGTCACAACCGCCCGAACCCGAACAGCCCTTCCAGCGCATGCTTCCGCCGCTCGATCCGGGCCCGCAGCAGCTGCGCGCCGATCATCGAGTAGGTGATGCCGTTGCCGCCGTAGGCCATGGCGAAATGAACCCGGGGCCCCCACTGCGCATGCGGGCCGAAGAACGGCAGGCCATCGGCCGTTTCAGCGAAGGTGCCGGCCCAGGAGAAGGCAGGCACCGGATCCAGCCGTGGGAACCAATGCCGCAGCTGTTTCATCAGTTTATCGGCCTTGCGCTCTACGCGCCGGTCGCGGCGGGCGGGGATGTCGATGGCATCATCCAGCCCGCCCACCAGCAGGCGGCGGTCGCCAGTGGCGCGCAGGTACAGATAGGGGCGGGCGCTCTCCCACACCATCGTGTTGCGCAGCCGGCCCAGCACGTCGGCATCGATCGGATCGGTGATGAAGGCGTAGCTGCTGCGGTTGCGTGCGACCCGCTGTTCAAGCCAGCGCTGGTTGGCATAGCCCATGGCCAGCACCACGTGGCGGGCGTGGACGGTGGCGCCGGCCTCGGTCAGCGCACGCACGCCTCGCGGGCCCGGCGTGAGCGTGTGCAGCACGGTACGGTCATGCACGTGGCCGCCACGCCGGCGCACGCGCTGCAGCAGCGCATAGGTCAGCCGGTAGGGGTCGACCCGTGCCGCCTGGCGGGTCAGCAGCGCGCCACCGGCATCCACGTCGAAGCGTTCCCGCAGCACCTCCGGGCCCAGCCAGCGCGCATCCAGGCCGATGCCCCGCCGCGCGGCGCCCTCGGCCATCAGGCGTGGCACGTCGCGATGGCGGCTGGCCAGGTACAGGCTGTCCATGCGCTGGAAGTCCACGTCCTTCAGGCCACGAGCCACGTCGCCCAGCGCCGGGATTGCCTCCGCGCAGGCCCGGTACGCCAGTGCAGCGGCGTCCTGCCCGTAGCGTTCGGTCAGTTCCAGCAGGTGGGTATCGATCTCGTACTGCAGCAGCGCGGTGCTGGCGGCGGTGCTGCCCCAGCCGATGTCGCGCTGCTCGATCACTGCAACGTCATGCCCGTGATGGGACAGCTCGTCGGCGATCAGCGCGCCGGTGATGCCGCCGCCGACCACCAGCACGTCGCAGCGCAGGTCCTGCTGCAACGGCGGGAAGGCGTGGATCAGGCCGTTGCGCACCGCCCACCACGGGTAGCCACTTTTCAGGTCCATGCGCGACGAAGCTCAGGCAGTGGGGTGGCCGGTGTGCGGGGTCTGGATCAGTTCGGACAGATCGAAGCCCTGCAGGCGAGCCGCCGCCAGATAATGGTCCTGCACGGTCGCGTCCAGCCGCGGCTCGCGCGCCAGCAGCCACAGGTACCTGCGGTCCGGGCTGCCGACCAGCGACACGCTGTAGTCCGGCGCGATCTGGATCACCCAGTAGTCGCCCTTGGCGAACGGCAGCCAGCGCAGGCCCTTGGGCAGGAAGCTCACTTCCAGGCGCGCGCTGTCGTTGTCGACGGCACAGGCCTCGCCGCTGGCTTCCTCGATCTCGCCGTCCATGCGGCAGCGGTTGGTGACGCCGACGTTGCCGTTGTCGAGCAGGGTGTAGTGCGCCGACACGTCGGTGCAGCCTTCCGGCTCGTGGCGCATCGGCAGGCGCGCGATCTCGTACCAGGTGCCCAGGTAGCGGGGCAGCTTGAGGTCGGCGACGGTCTTCAGCGGTGGGTGGTCGGTCATCGGCGTAGTGGCAGGGGTGGGCCTCCACGATGCCGATGGCCTTGCCATGGGCGGGTGAAGCCGGGGCGATGGCCGTGTCCAGAACGTTCCGTCGCCCCGGCGGAGTGCACGTTGTCATCGGCGTGGCGGTATCCTGCCGCCAGCGCCGTGTTTTCCTGATCCAACCGAGGTGGAGGTGCCGATGTACCAGGTGATCCTGTTGAAGAGTGAATCCGCGTTCGCGCGCGAACAGTGGCCGCAGGTCGATGACCTGGTCGACTACGAAGGCGTGAGCTACAGCCTGCGCGCCGGCCCGCGCCAGCCGTTGCCGACCGACCACGACTGGCACCCGGTGGCGGTGTATGCGCCCGACGAGATCACCGAGGAAGAGTTCCAGGACTGGTACGCGCTGCAGCAGCCCACGGTGGAAGAGTTGCGCCTGAAGTACTGACACTCGACGCTGTTGGGGCTGCCCACCCGCCCTTTATCGCCTGTGCCGTATAGTCGCGCGCAGGCGCGGTGGTCCGCGCGAACCGGTGTGGCTGGCGTGTCTTCTTTCCTGCGATCGATCCGTGCACGGGGCCCCTGGCTGGCCCTGTTGCTGTGCAGCGTCTTCCTGCTGTCCGCGCCGGTGCTGGCGCAGGACGAGGACCCCACGCCGAAACAGCAGCTGGCGGATATCGATGCGAAGCTGAAGGAAGTCGACCGCAAGCGTGGTGATGCTGCGGCCATCGAAACATTGGCCATGTTGTCCGAGGACGCTTCGAAAGCGCGACGTGACGCCGAGGCGCTGGAGAAGTCGCTGCAGCCGCAGCTGGACCGCCTCGACGAGCAGCTGGCACAGCTGGGCACGCCGGCCGAGGGCGCCATCGAGCCGCCCGAACTGGCGGCGCAACGGCGCACCCTCAACAAGCAGCGCGACGGCTTGGCCGCATCGGTGGCCCAGGCCAAGGCCAGTGCCGTGCGCGCCCAGCAGCTGGCGACCGACATCGACCAGCAACGCGCCGCACAACGCACCGAGGAGCTGGGGCAGAAGGTCGCCTCGCCGCTGTCGCCTGCGCTGTGGAGCAAGGTGGCCGAGCGCCTGCCGATCGATATCGCACGGGTTGCGCCGTTGGCAGAGCAGGGACGCGATGCGTTCGTCGCCGGTATCCGCGCCAATGGTTGGGGCACGCCGTTGCTGGGCCTGGTGGCCGCGCTGGTGATGATGTTCCCGCTGCGATTGTGGCTACGCCGCCTGGGGCGGCAGTTCGCTGCGTCGGACCGCGCGCCCGATGGCCGCCTGCGCCGTTCCGGGCTGGCCATGTGGCTGTTGCTGGTGGGCACGCTGCTGCCCGGCTATGCGGTGGTGGTGTTCATCGCCTCGCTCAACGCCATCGGTGCGATTGCGCCGCGCCTGCAGAACGTGGCCGACGGCGTGCAGCAGGCCACCTTCGCCGCCGCGTTCATCGCCGCGCTCAGTGCCTGCCTGCTGGTGCCGTCGCGGCCCTCGTGGCGGTTGCTGAACCTGGATGACACCGCCGCGCTGAAGTTGCGCAAGTACGCCTGGGGCGCGGCGGCGCTGGCCTGGCTGAGCACGGTGCTGGTGGCCATCGACCAGGCCACGCGCACCAGCGATGTCACCACGGTGGCGCTGGACGGTGTGATCGCGCTGACCTACCTGGGCCTGATCATGGCCATGCTGGTGACGCTGGCACGCCTGCATCGGCGGCAGACCGCCGAGGCCGAAGCCAAACTGGAAGCGCAGGCCGAAGGTGTGGGCGCGAGCACGCCGGTGCGGCGCAGCAGCTGGCTGGTGCTGGCACGCGTGGCAGGCAACATCGCGGTGGTGGCGGCCATCATCGCCACGTTGCTGGGCTATCTGAATTTCGCCAAGTTCGTGAACCAGCAGCTGATCGGCGGCAGCATCGTGGTGCTGGCGGCGACGCTGCTGTTCAAGTTCGTCGATGACCTGAGCACCTGGATGCTCAATGCCGACAGCAAGGTTGGCCAGACCATCCTGCTCAGCACCGGGCTGAGCGTGTCGCGGCTTGAGCAGGCCGGCGTGCTGCTGTCGGCGGCGCTGCGCACCATTGTCGTGCTGATCGCACTGTTGGCGCTGGTGGCGCCGTTCGGCAACATCGGCGCAGTGGTGGAGCGGTTCGCTTCGTTGCTCACGACCGGCATTCCGCTGGGCGGAACCACGTTGAAGCCGATGGGGATCGTGCTGGCGGTGCTGGTGCTGCTGGCCGGCCTGGCAATCACTCAGCTGGTGCAGCGCTGGCTGACCGACACCTACCTGCCCAAGACCGAGTTGGACCTGGGCGCACGCAACTCGGTCAGTACCGTCGCCCGTTACGTGGGCATCATCATCGCGGTGATCTGGGCGCTGTCGGCCATGGGCCTCCAGCTGAGCAAGCTGGCGTTGCTGGTCAGCGCGCTGTCGGTAGGTATCGGCTTCGGCCTGCAGGTGATCACACAGAACTTCGTGTCCGGCCTGATCCTGCTGGCCGAGCGCCCGGTGAAGATCGGTGACTGGGTGAAGCTGGGCGACCAGGAAGGCGACATCCGCCGCATCAGCCTGCGCTCGACCGAAATCCAGGTGGGCGACAAGTCGACGTTGATCGTGCCCAACTCCGAGCTGGTCACCAAGACCGTGCGCAACATGACGATGGGCAACAACCAGGGCCGCATCCAGATCCAGTTCGCAGTGCCGCCCAGCACCGATGTCGGCAATCTGCGCCAGGCGCTGCTGGATGCGTACACCGCGCATACCAACGTGCTGAAGCAGCCGGCGCCGACGGTCTACATCGACAGCATTGCCGGTGGCCAGATCACCATCAACAGCTTTGCGTACGTGGCCAGCCCGCGGCAGGTTTATGCCACCCGCAGCGATCTGTACTTCAGCCTGCTGCAGATCCTGGCGGAGCGGAACATTCCGCTGTCGACCCCGACCGACATCCACATCACCCGCGATCCACAGGAGTAGGGGTTTCTTTGCAGGGCTGCGCCCTGCACCCGCTACGGGCTAGAGCAAACGCAACAGCAACAGCAACAGCGTGCATTCCGTGGGATGGCGGGGTGGGTCCGGTTGCGGGGGACGCCGTAAACCCGTCCATGGGGGCTTGGCCGCGGCATCCATGCCGCGGACACCCCCGCAACCGGACCCACCCCGCCTTTGACAGATGGCCGCGATCTGTCGGAAATGCTCTTGGGGGTCAGATCCGTTTTCCGGAGGAAAACGGATCTGACCCCAGATTGATTTCGATATCTGAGAGACGTGTCGACCAAGGTCGACACCGCCCCGCCAACCCACGGACTGCCCGCTCTTGATGTTGCCGTTGCTTGTAGCAGGTGCAGGGCCGCAGGCCCTGCAAAGAACCCTACCCGCGCGGCCGGCTGCGCGAGGGCACCAGTGCGAACGTATCCACCGCCAGCTTCTCGGCATGGTTCAACCACGCACGGATCTCCAGATCATCCACTTCGTGGTCCAGCCCGAAGGACACGTTGATCTTGCCGTTGGCATCAGGCTGTACCCACTGCTGCGCCAATACCACCTTGCGCTGCGAGGACACCGCCTCGATCCAGAAACCGCGATCCGGGCGCGTGCTCGCCACCAGCTGCAGCATGTACTGGCCGGCACGGGTGCGGCGGCCCTTCTGGGTGATCATGTGCGCCTGGCGCACGCTCGGGCGCGGGCCCTGGAAGGCGTCCAGTGGTGCATCCACCGCGATGCCGCCGCGCAGGTCATTGTCGCGGTAGAGCTTGATGCCATTGTCGCGGTTGACCAGCAGGGCGCACCAGTCGCCGTCGGCCGAGCCGTCCTCGAACGCGGTACAGCGGTCGACGTAGGCCAGGGTGTTGTCCGGGTTCGCGTCATCGAACTGGCGCGAGGTGTTTTCCAGGTACACCGACTTCAGGCCCCAGTCCTTGTCGTACTCCAGCAGCACCGGCGGCTGCACGTGCTGCAGGCCGACCACCACCTGGTCATCGCCATCGATCTTCAGTTCGCGGGTCGGTTCGCCCAGCCACAGTGAACGCGCGAAGGCGAGGTACTGCGGATAGTCGCGGCCGCCGTCGCGGTGTGCGGCCACGCTGGCACTCGGTGCGCGCTCTTCATCCAGCAGCGAGCGGCCAAAGCCCATGGTCTGCAGCTTCGGGTCGAGCAGGCTGAGCAGGGTCGCGCCGGAATCGAGCGTCGAACCGTCCTCCACCGCCAGCTGGCGCGGTGCCACGCCGTCGCCGAGGAACAGCAGCAGGTTCTCGCGCTTCTGCCGGGTCAGGATATGGGTCAGATCGTTGGGCATCGCCAGGTGGTCGGAGGCGATCACGATCAGCGTGTCCTTGCCGTACGGGCTGGCCTGAATGCGCTGCACCAGCTGCGAGATCAGCCGGTCGCTGCACTTGAGCGCGTTGAGCATGTTGATGTTGCCGTACTGGCTCTGGTAGCGCTCGCCCTTGCACGATACCGGCAGGTGGCCGGCGGGATGATGGGTGTCCATCGTAAGCGTGGTCAGCATGAACGGTGAGCCCGCACGCGAGAGCTGTTCAAAGCGCTGGTAGGCGGTGTCCAGCAGTACGTCGTCGTGCACGCCCCAGGCCGAGTAGTGGATGCGGCCGATCTTCTTCTGCTGCTTGAACCACGCCAGGTCGTGCACTTCATCGAAACCGTGGTTGGCCAGGAACTGGCCCTTGCCGGCGAACTGGCCGTTGGCGCCGCCCAGGTAATGATTGGTGTAGCCCTGCTGCTTCAGGTAGTCGCCCAAGCACACGGCCTTGGGCAGGAAGCTGCCCATGCGGTCCATGCTGTTCTCGTCGCCCTGCGAGGTGGTCAGCGGCACGCCGCACATCGACGACACCAGGCCGGCGATGGTCCAGCCGCTGCCCTCGGCCGAGGCCAGCCCACGCACGTCCAGCGACTCGGACGCCAGGCGGTTGAGGTTGGGCATCAGGCCCGGAAACACGTTCTCGTCCAGGTAGGTGCGCTCCAGGCTTTCGCCGTAGATCCAGACGATGTTGCGCGGGCGCTGCAATGGCTGCGTCGGCACCTGGTATTCGGGTGCGATGCGGGCGAAATCGACCGGGCGCAACTGCTGGTACAGGCGCTGGCCGTCGCGCGCCAGCGGGCTGATCATGATCGTGGCCACCCACACTGCCGCGAAGCCTGCAAACCAGGCAGCACCGTGGCCGGGCCGGCGCCAGCGCTTCACCCGCGTGGCAATCAGCGGCAGCAGCGAGACCAGCGCCAGCACGATGAAACCGGCGATATAGCCCTTGAAGTCGGCGACGCCAGCGCCTTCCATGTCGGCGCCCAGGTGGTACAGGGTGGCGGCATTGAGCCCATCACCGGACAGCTTGTCGATCAACCACCACGCACTGAGTGCAAGCAGCAGCAGCGAGAACGCACCGGCCTTCCACCACACCCACTTGTCGGACGCGAGGAACAACCAGCACAGCAGCAACAACGACAGCAGCAGTATCCAGAGCATAGGCAGCTTCGGCAGTGACGGGGTGGTGGTGATGGACGTCGTACCGACGCGTGTCCATCCGACCGGCGCTGCCGCAAGCACATCCACATGACAGGCCGATGACCCGATAGTGCATGCACGAACCTGACTGAAATGTTTGTTGAAATGACGCGCGCGCAATCACGCCCGGAAGGTAAAACGAGCGTGAAAGGCTTCGTTGGATTGCATTAAAAACCGCATGAATACGGCGGTTTCAGTGGATGCGCTAACGGTGGCCGCGCTCCTCGCGTGCCCGCGCGCGACGATCGAACAGCAGTGCGCTGGTCACGATGCCCAGTCCGAGCACCACGCCGATCAACAGCAGGATCAGCGCGATGAGCGGGTAGCCGAACAGGTGCCAGCCGGTGTCGATCTTCATCATCATCGCGGCGGCCATGATCAGCGCCGCGCTGATGATGCCGGCCGCCACGCGGTTGGCGATCTTCTGCAGGTTCTCCATCAACCGTGATTCTTCCAGCCCGGTCACCTTCATCTGCAGGCGGTTCTCGGCAAGCAGCGCCATGATGTCCGACAGCTTGCGCGGCCCATCGCGCAGCAGCTGCTGCAGCTCCATTGCTTCGCTGGCGATGTTGGCGGCCGACAGCGATTTCTTCAGGCGCGCGCGCATGACGTGCTGCAGCTGGCGCTCGACGATGCGGCGGGTTTCCAGCTCGGGTGCCAGCAGCCGGCACACGGTTTCCAGGTTGAGCAGCGCCTTGCCCAGCAGGCTCAGCTCCGGCGGCGTGCGCAGGCCGCAGGCGGTGGCGATGCGCACCATGTCCAGCACCACGCGGCCCTCGGAGAAGCTGCCGCTGGCGGCGTAGCGCGCAATCAACTGGCCGGTCTCGCGCAGGTAGCGCTCCTCGTCGAACGCCTCCAGCCGGGTGCTGATGCTGATCAGGTCGTCGGCCACTTCTTCGCCGCGGCCATCCACGGCGGCGAACAGGATCTTCAGCAGCCGCTCGCGCAGGCGCGGCGGCATGTGCGCGACCATGCCCAGGTCGAAGATCGCCAGCCGCCCGTCGGGCATCACCCGCAGGTTGCCCGGGTGCGGATCGGCATGGATCTCGCCGTGCACGAAGATCTGGTCCAGGTAGCCACGGATCAGCGCCGCGGCCAGCGGGTCCATCGATTGCTCGGTGCGGCGCACATCGGGAATCGCGTCCACGCGCACGCCGGTAGCCAGTTCCATGGTCAGCACGCGCTGGCTGCTGTAATCCCACAGCGGCTGCGGAATCCACAGCCGGCGGAACGGCTTCAGGTGCCGGCCGAAGCGCGCCAGGTTCTCGGCCTCGGCGTGGTAGTCCAACTCCTGCATCAGGGTCTTGGCGAACTCGTTGAGCCAGTCGCGCAGGCGCACGCGGCGGCCCACCTGGGTCAGGTGGTCGGCGGCCAGCGCGAAGCTGCGCAGCGCCTCCAGGTCCGAACGCAGCTGCGCGGCCACCTCGGGCTTCTGTACCTTCACCGCCACCTGCCGGCCATCGTGCAGCACCGCGCGGTGCACCTGCGCGATCGACGCGCAGCCCAGCGGCTCGGGATCGAACGAAGCGAACAGCTTGTTCACCGGCGCACCCAGTTCCTGCTCGACGATGGCATGGATGCGCTCGACCGGGATCTCGGCCACCTTTTCCTGCATGCGCTCCAGCGCGGTGGCGAATTCCACAGGCACCATGTCCGGGCGGGTGGACAGCATCTGGCCCAGTTTGACGAAGGTCGGCCCCAGGGCTTCCAGGTCGCTGACGAACTGTTCCGGGTTGCCGTCGGCGGGCACGTCGGCCTGGTGGCTGGCGGCGTCCAGGTTCATGCCCGAGAACACCCCCGAATGGCGGTAGCGCATCAGCAGGCGCAGGATCTGGCTGCGCCGGTTCATGCCCTTGACCAGCGGGGGATTGCCATTGGCGGTGGGCGGATTGCTCAAGCGACACTCCCATGCGACAAAGTTGGTAGTGCCGGCCGCTGGCCGGCAATGTCCAGATTCCGCAGTGTCGCCGGGGGGCGGTAGGCACGCGGTGAATCCGGCCGCTTCCGCAGCGGCCCCGGTATCGGTCAGAATCCGCTCATTCCCTCACTTGGATGCCCCATGGCCGGTGCCAGCCTGTTCGCCCTGCTCGACGATATCGCCTCCCTGCTGGACGATGTCTCGGTGCTGACCAAGGTCGCGGCGAAGAAAACCGCCGGCGTACTGGGCGACGACCTGGCGCTGAACGCGCAGCAGGTGACCGGGGTCAACGCCAACCGCGAGCTGCCGGTGGTGTGGGCGGTGGCCAAGGGATCGCTGGTCAACAAGGTGATCCTGGTGCCGGCCGCGCTGGCGATCAGTGCACTGGAGGCGTGGTTGCACAGCCGTGGCTGGAATGTGCCGTTGATCGTGCCGTTGATGATGATCGGTGGCGCCTTCCTGTGCTTTGAAGGCGTGGAGAAACTGGCACACCGCTTCCTGCACTCATCCGATGACGACGCCGAGCGCCAGGCCGAGCGGCGCAAGGCGCTGGCCGACGCGCAGGTGGACATGGTGGCGTGGGAGAAAGACAAGGTGAAGGGGGCGATCCGCACCGACTTCATCCTCTCGGCCGAGATCATCGTGTTGACCCTGGGCGTGGTGGCCACCGCGACCTTCACCAACCAGCTGCTGACGCTGGCGGTGGTCGCACTGGCAATGACGATCTTCGTCTACGGACTGGTGGCGGGCATCGTCAAGCTCGATGACGTGGGCCTGTACCTGTCGCGCAAGGGCGGCGCAATTGCGGCGTTCGGTCGCGGCCTGGTCGCCTCTGCACCGTGGCTGATGAAGTTCCTGTCGGTGGCCGGCACCATCGCCATGTTCCTGGTCGGTGGCGGCATCCTGGCGCACAACGTGCCGGCACTGCATCACGCGGTGCAGGCACTGGGTGGCGAGGGCCAGTGGGGCTGGTTGATCGGTGCGGTCGGCAACATGGTGGTCGGCATCATCGCCGGTGCCATCGTGCTGGCTGCGGTGAGCGGCTTCCAGAAGCTGCGCGGGAAATAAGCGGCGACGGATTCCCCGATAGGGGCCGACCTTGGTCGGTGCTTTGCTTCCCGCACGTGCCAACCAAGGTTGGCACCTACCGAAGCGGTTCACGGGCGCCGGGCGCTATCCCGCCTGCACCCGGTTCTTGCCCTGTCGCTTGGCCGCGTACAGGGCATCATCGGCGCGCCGCAGCAGCGCCTCGGCGTCGTCGCCGGGCTGCCATTGGGCCAACCCCGCACTGAAATGCACCGGCACGCGCCGATCCTGCACCGTCAGCACGCGGTGCGCCAGCGAGCGCTGCAGGCGCTGCACGGTGGCCATGCTGTCGGCGCCCTGGGTTTCCGGCAGCACCAGCACGAACTCGTCGCCGCCCAGCCGGGCGATGCCATCGGTGGCGCGCAGCAGCAGTTTGCATACGGACACCAGGTGCTGCAGCAGCGCATCGCCACCGGCATGGCCGTGCGCGTCGTTGGTCTGGTGGAAGTCGTCCATATCGATCATCGCCACACCCAGCGGCGAGTTGTTGCGCGCGGCACGCGCCAGCTCGCGTTGCAGCAGTTCTTCCAGGCCACGGCGGTTCAGTGCCTGGGTCAGTGGGTCGATGCGGGCCAGATCGCCGGCAGCACGCAGTTCCTGCTCCAGCTTGGCGATGCGTTGCTCGGCAAGCTCCACTTCCTGACGCGCATTGGCCAGGTGGTCGCGCGCCTGCGCGGCTTGCTGCTGCACCTTGCCGGTGTCGCGCATCACGTCCTGCAGCAGCTGGTTGAGGTCGGCGATGCTGCGCGCCTCGCGCAGCTGCAACGCGTAGCTGCCGATGCGATCGTGGTACTCGCCGGTGCTGGCAGCCATGCCATCCATGCGCTCGATGAACTCGCCCATCAGCCCGCGCATCGCTGCCTTTGAATCGTCGATGCCCTGGCGCAGCAGGCCCTGCTTGTAGATCACTTCGCGCAGCTCGGCGCGGGTGCGCTCGACGGCTTCGGCCTCCAGCGGCCCGTCCAGCAGCTGGCGCACCGCAGCGATCTGGCCCTGCAGCCAGCTGCGGTCGTCCAGCAGTTCGCTCACGTTCTCCAGCAGCAGCGCGAACAGCTCCAGCAGCAGCGCCTGCTGCTCCTGCCAGCTCTCGGCGCGCACGCCGACCTGGTGGCCGAGTTCGCGCACGCCCTGTTCGATCGGTTCCAGGGCCGTGCCGGGCTGCCACTGCCGCAGGCGCATGGCCAGCGCCTGCGCCTGTTCGCGCAGGTCCGGGTCGTGCTGCAGCAGCGCCACCACCGCGCCGCCCAGCAGCAGCCGCAGCTGCTCGGACAAGCGCAGGCTTTCGGGCTGCCCATCCGGTGAATGCTGCTCGATGGTGCGGATGTACTTGTCGATCAACTGCCGCATCGCGCGCCCATAGCGCGGCCAATCGGCACTGGCCTGCGCCGATTGCAGGCGGTCGCCCATGTCACCGAGTTCGCCGGGCAGGGTGGCCATGCCGTTGGCGAACGCGGCCAGCAGCGGTTCCGGCGCATCGGCGCCGGCAAACAGCTGCTGCAGGGCCACGCCACCGCCGCCCTGCAGCACCACGCGGTCACCCAGCCCGTCATCCACCACCGCGCGCACGCGTGCCGGCGGCCCAAGGGCAGTACCGGGGGCGGGGCGGTGGTCGGGCTGGTCCGTCATGGAGCAAATCCTGGGCTGGCAGGGACTGGTTCCAGCATATCGGCGCGGCCGCCGACGGCTTGAACGGCTAGGATGGGCCACAGGATGCCGCAGTGGAGGTAGTGATGCGCGTGATGCTGGTGGGGGCGACCGGCCTGGTCGGCGGGCTGGCCCTGCCGATGCTGCTGGACGACCCGCGCTGCCGTGCCGTGGTGGCCCCCTCCCGGCGGGCGCTGACCCTGGCCCACCCGAAGCTGTACGCCCCGCTGCTGCAGTTCGACGCCCTGCCGGAGGCGCCCGACTGGGCGCAGGTGGATGCCGTGATCTGCGCGCTGGGCAGCACGATGGCCCAGGCGGGGAGCCGTGAGGCCTTCCATCGTATCGACCATGACTACCCGCTGGCGTTTGCGCAGCTGGCGCGCGGCCAGGGTGCACGCGCCTTCGTACTGAATTCGGCAGCGGGGGCCAATGCAGGCTCCGCGATCTTCTACAACCGGGTGAAGGGTGAACTGGAGCGCGATCTGCGCGCGCTCGAGTTTGCTTCGCTCACCCTGGTGCGGCCCGGCCTGATTGGCGGGCAGCGCCAGCAGGTGCGCCGTGGCGAACACTTCGCCCTGCGGGTGCTGGGCGTGTTGGGGCCGGTGTTGCCGCGGGCGTGGCGGATCAATCCGGCCGAACGGATTGCCAGGGCGCTGGTGGATGCCGCGCTGGCTCCGCCGCCGGGCGAGCACGTGGTGGCATCCAGCGCACTGGTCGGCTGATGTCGCGTGCGCTGCGCCTGACCCAGCTGCTGCAGCTGCTGCGCCGCCATCGGCGGCCGGTGGCCGGGCAGACGTTGGCCGACGCGCTGGGCATCAGCCTGCGCACGCTGTACCGCGATATCGAGACCCTGCGCGAGCAGGGTGCCGACCTGCGCGGGGAAGCCGGCATCGGCTACCAGCTGGTGCCGAGTGACACCCTGCCGCCAATGACCCTGCCACCGGCCGAGGTCGACGCGCTGGTGTTGGGCTTGCGCTGGGTTGCGGCGCGCACCGAGCCTGCGCTGGCCGAAGCCGCACGCGATGCCCTGGCGCGTATCGCGCATGTGTTGCCTGCAGCGCGGCGCGAGGCATTGCGTGACAGTGGCCTGCGCGTTGGCCCTTCGCGAACGACGGCCAAGGTGCCCGCCGCGCGGCTGCAGGCCGTGCGCGAGGCGGTCAGTGCGCAGCAGCGCCTCAGGTTTGGTTATGAGGATGCGCACGGCCAGCGCAGCGAACGCATCGTCTGGCCGTTCGCACTGGCTTACTTCGATGAAGTGCCGATGCTGGCGGCCTGGTGCGAGAGCCGCGAAGACTTCCGCCATTTCCGCCTGGACCGCATCCGCCAGGTGCGCGCGCTGGAGGACCGCTACCCCGTGCCGCGCGCGACCCTGCTGCGGCGCTGGCAGAAGGCGCAGGGCATCGCACCGGACTGGCTGGACCGCTCGTAGCGTCGAGCTTGCTCGACTGCTTCTGTGCTTCGCTTCCTGCTTCGGGGGGAGGGCGGCCTTCGCTCTTTGCTCTTGGTAGAGGTCGAGCTTGCTCGACCGCCCTTGATCTTCGCGAACAGCCGTCGAGCAAGCTCGACATCTACCAGAGCAACGGCAACAGCAGTCTTTCGCGCTTCGTTTCCTGCTCTCTGGGGGGAGGGCGGCCTTCGCTCTTTGCTCCCGGTAGAGGTCGAGCTTGCTCGACCGCCTTTGATCTTCGCGAACGGCCGTCGAGCAAGCTCGACGCTACTGACAGAATCTGTCAGCAGGCCGGTACCACCATGAAGCCTCCCAACAACGGAGCTTCCCCATGTTCACGCCCAGCACCCTGCTGCAGTACGTGCGCGACGTCGCCACCAGCGCAACTTTCTACAGCGGCATTCTCGGCAAACCGCCGGTCGAGCAGTCGCCCGGTTTCGCCCTGTTCCTGCTCGGCGATGGCACCGCACTCGGCCTGTGGCAGCGCGATGACGTGCAGCCCCCCGTGTCTGCGCAGGCCGGTGCCGCCGAACTGGCGATGGTGGTGGCCAACCCGGAAGCCGTGCAGCAGATGCACGACGCGTGGCGCGCGCTCGGCGTGCAGATCCTGCAGGCGCCGGTGACACTGGAATTCGGCCACACCTTCGTCGGCGCCGATCCTGATGGCCACCGCCTGCGTGTCTACAGCCGCGCCGAGGGCATGGTCGCGCGCGATTGATCGCCCGCATTGTGTAGATCCACGCCATGCGTGGATACGGGCACAAAAAAACGCCGGGCAGTGCCCGGCGTTTTTCCAGATCATGTGCCAACCAAGGTTGGCACCTACCGATCAGGTGGCCGATCAGCTGGCCAGCGCCAGGTCGTCCATCATCGCGCGCAGGAAGCGGGCCGCTTCACCACCGGTCGCCGCGCGGTGGTCGAAGGTGACCGACAGCGGGATCACCTTGTGCGCTTCCACGCCGCCCATCACCGGGGTCATCTGGTGGCGGGCACGGCCGGCACCGACGATGGCCACGCACGGCGGCACCACGACCGGGGTCGCGTAGCGGCCGGCGAACATGCCGAAGTTGGACAGCGAGATGGTGTAGCCGCTCAGTTCCGAGGCGGCGATCGAACGCGATTCCACCTGCTCGCGCAGGCGGTTGACGCCTTCGCGGATGCCACGTGCATCGAGCATGTCGGCATTGCGCAGCGCCGGCACGAACAGGCCGTCGTCGGTGTCCACGGCAATGCCGATGTCCACCTGCGCGTGCAGGGTGCGGGTCAGCGCTTCACCGTCGAACCAGGCGTTCATCGCCGGCACCTTCTGCGCGGCCACCACGATCGAGCGCACCAGGCGCGCGGTGACGTCGTTGCCCGGCAGCCAGGCGTGGATGTCCGCGTCGTCGTTCAGCGTGGTCGGCACGACCTTGCTGTGCGCATCGGCCATCACGCGGGCCATGTTGCGGCGCACGCCCTTCAGCGGTTCCGGCTGGCCCTTGGCCACCACGCCCGGCGGCTGGGTGCGCATCGGCTTGCCGGCGGCAGACAGCGGGGTGCGCGCTTCGCTCTGCACCGGGGCCGACACCTGCGCCGGGGCCGGCGCGGCATAGGCAGCCGCGGCAACCGGTGCCGGCGCGGCGCCGAGTTTGGCACTGCCATTGGCGGCGGCCTGCTTGACGTCGGCCATGGTCACCGCGCCATCGGCGCCGGTGGCACGCACGCGGGACAGGTCCACGCCCAGCTTGCGCGCGGTGGCACGCACGGCCGGAACGGCCTTGACGCCACCGACGGCCAGCGCCTGCTCGGCGTGCACGGCGTTGGAGCTCTGCATCGCACCGACCACGGTACCGGCGTCATCACGCTCGGCGGCGGCGGGCTTGGCGGCTTCGGTGGCCACCGGTGCGGCAGCGGCCGGCAGCGGCGGCGGCGTCGGTGCGGCGGCAGGCGCGGCGTGGCCGTGGCTGTGGCCGGTGTCCTGGCCATCGGCACGCTGCGGCAGGTTCGGGTCCAGCTCGAAGCTGGCCAGCACCGAACCGGTCGGGATGATGTCGCCGGCGGCGCCGGACAGCTTCAGCACCTTGCCGGAGAACGGCGAGGGCACTTCGACGACGGCCTTGGCGGTCTCCATCGAGACCAGCGGCTCGTCCAGCTTGATCACATCGCCTTCCTTGACGAACCACTCGACGATGGTGGCGTCCGGCAGGCCTTCGCCCAGGTCGGGCAGGTTGAAGTTCTTGGTCTGGCTCATGTGCAGTTCTCTTCCAGCAGTTCCAGTTCGCGGGCCGGCAGCCAGCCCGTCGCGCCATTGGCGCGCTCGGACCACCACCACCCACCGTGTTCGTGATGAAGCTTCACCATCTCGCCGCTTTCCACATCCAGCTCGCGGGCGTCGTAGTCGCACAGCGCTTCGGCGCGACCCTCGTCCAGCAGCTGCAGCCACGCGACGGGCGCCCATCCAGCGCGCCCATCGTTGGTGCGTACCCAGGCAAACGCCGGCCATTCCTCGTCACGAACACCTACTTCGACGATCTGGCCGGTGTGGAACCGGAGCGGGTTGGGATACTGGCTGCGGTAAGCCCCCAGAAGGCGGGCCCGCATGTCAGCCGGCCGCCACCGCGCGCTTGGCCGCAGCCACGATCCGCTCAACGCTCGGCAGGTACTTCATTTCCAGGCGGAACAGCGGAATGTGGGTGTCGTAGCCAGTGACGCGCTCGACCGGAGCCAGCAGGTCGTAGATCGATTCCTCGGCCAGGCGCGCGGCGATCTCGGCGCCGAAGCCCGCGGTCTTCGGGGCCTCCTGCACGATCACGCAGCGGCCGGTCTTGGCCACCGACTCGGCGATGGTGGCGAAGTCCAGCGGACGCAGCGTGGCCACGTCGATCACTTCGGCGCTGATGCCTTCGCCGGCCAGCTTGTCGGCCGCTTCCAGCGCTTCCTTCACCTGCGCGCCCCAGGTCACCAGGGTCACGTCGGTGCCGTCGCGCAGCACGAAGCAGACGTCCAGCGGCAAGGCCTCGCCGTCGTTGACGACCACTTCCTTGTACTGGCGGTAGATGCGCTTGGGCTCCATGTAGATCACCGGATCCGGCTCGCGGATCGCGGCCAGCAGCAGGCCATAGGCGCGCTGCGGCGACGACGGCAGCACCACGCGCAGGCCCGGCACGTTGGTGAAGATGGCCTCGTTGGCTTCGCTGTGGTGTTCCGGCGCACGGATGCCGCCGCCCCACGGCACGCGCAGCACCATCGGGCAGTGCAGGCGGCCACGGGTGCGATAGCGCAGGCGGGCGGCGTGGCAGACGATATGGTCGACCATCGGGTACATGAACCCGTCGAACTGGGCTTCGGCCACCGGCTTCATGCCCTGTGCGGCCAGGCCGATGGTCAGGCCGGCGATTGTGGTTTCATCCAGCGGGGTGTCGAGGATGCGCTCGGAGCCGAAGCGCTGCTGCAGGCCGGCGGTGGCACGGAACACGCCGCCGTTGACGCCCACGTCCTCGCCCAGCACCAGCACCGACGGGTCGTGCTCAAGCTCCCAGGCCAGTGCCTGGGTGATGGCTTCGATCAGGGTGATGGGGGTGGTGGTCATGCTCTGTTCTCCGCGCGCGACGGCGGCGCTGTCGGCGGCGTTGGTGTGCGCGCCGGGCGCGCCGTTCTTGATCTCATCCATGGCGCTGCTCCAGGGCGATCGCCTGGGCACGCTGGGCCAGCAGGTCCTGCGGCGGATCGGCGTAGAGGAAATCGAACATCGCCTCGACCGGCTGCACCGGCGTATTGAGGTACAGGTTCACTTCCTCGTCCACGCGCGTGCCGCACTCGGCGACCCAAGCGGCTTCTTCTTCCTCGCTCCAGACGCCGGCGTTGATCAGGTACTTGCGCAGGCGCAGCATCGGCTCGCGCTGCCAGGCATCCTTCACCTCGGCATCGTCGCGGTAGCGGCGCGCGTCATCGGCGGTGGTGTGGTCGGACAGGCGATAGGTCATCAGTTCCAGCACGGTGCCACCGTCGCCGGCCAGCGCACGTTCGCGCGCCTGCTCCATGGCCGCCAGCACTGCAATCAAGTCGTTGCCGTCCACCTGCAGGCAATGCAGGCCGCCGGCCAGGCCCTTCTGCGCCAGCGTCTCGGCACCGGTCTGGGCCGAACGCGGAACCGAGATGGCCCAGCCGTTGTTGACGATGCACAGGATCAGCGGCAGCTTGTAGGCGCCGGCCGAATTCAGTGCCGCGTAGAAGTCGGTCTTGGAGCTGCCGCCGTCGCCGCACACGGCCACCGCGATCTGCGGTTCCTTGTTGAGCTTGAACTTCAGCGCGGCACCCGCAGCGTGCAGGCACTGGGTGGAGATCGGCACGCAGAACGGGAAGTCCTTGGCCGCGTTGCCGCCGTAGTCGTTGCCGCGCTCGTCGCCGCCCCAGTACATCAGCACGTCGTGCGGACGCACGCCACGCATGAACATCGCGCCATACTCGCGGTACGAAGGCGCGAACACGTCGTCCTTCTGCATCGCGGCACCGATGCCCACGTGCGCGGCTTCATGGCCCAGGCAGGCGGCGTAGGTGCCGAGCTTGCCGGTGCGCTGCAGCGCGATGGATTTGCTGTCGAACGTACGTACGAACAGCATCTGCTTGAACAGCGGTACCAGGACCTTGGGGTCGCGCAGCGACGCGGGCAGGTCATCGCGGACGAGCTTGCCGTCCGCGTCCAGGTACTGCAGGTATTCGATCTTGAATTCAGCGGCAACCGTCATTGCGTACTGCACCTTCGACAGAGAAGTTACAAATGATATGAATCGCCATGTTAAGGAACGCGTACGGAATAGCCTTCCTGCGCCGCAACA
Source organism: Stenotrophomonas maltophilia group sp. Smal17 (assembly GCF_030237045.1). NCBI lineage: Bacteria > Pseudomonadati > Pseudomonadota > Gammaproteobacteria > Lysobacterales > Lysobacteraceae > Stenotrophomonas > Stenotrophomonas maltophilia group sp. Smal17. Next base: position 31,639 of record NZ_JASJSU010000020.1, on the reverse strand, counting down.
CGGCGATGCCCTGTTTTACCCCTGCCGGCGGGTGGGGGGCCAATAACAACAACGTATTCAGTCGTTGCTGCAAAGCATCAGAATACGCCTCTGGCTGACTGGCTGCGCAACGGCCTGATCGGTTCCACGCGCAGCCCCGGCATCGGCCGATGCTCCACGGCCAACCGCACGGCCCGGTATGGACCCGGCGGCTGCCAGCGCGGCGGCAACGCGCTACCCTTGCCGCCCCCGATCTGGTCCCGCCCATGTCCGTCGACAACAACCAACGCGATCTCGAAGCTGGCATCCACACCGATCTGCAGGGGCGCCTGACCTATGGCGGCTACCTGCGGCTGGACCAGCTGCTCAGCGCGCAGCAGCCGCTGTCCAGCCCGCCGCATCACGACGAGATGCTCTTCATCATCCAGCACCAGACCTCGGAGCTGTGGCTGAAGCTGCTCGGCCACGAGCTGCGCGCGGCGATCGGCTTCCTGCAGCGCGATGAAGTCTGGCAGTGCCGCAAGGTGCTGGCGCGCAGCAAGCAGGTGCTGCGCCAGCTTACCGAGCAGTGGTCGGTGCTGGAAACGCTGACCCCGTCCGAGTACATGGGTTTCCGCGATGTGCTGGGCCCATCCTCGGGCTTCCAGTCGCTGCAGTACCGCTACATCGAGTTCCTGCTGGGCAACAAGAACGCGCAGATGCTGCAGGTGTTCGAGCACGACCCGGCCGGGCAGGCGCAGCTGCGCACCGTGCTGGAGGCGCCGAGCCTGTACGAGGAATTCCTGAAGTACCTGGCCCGCTTCGGCCACGCCGTACCGGCCGTGTATGAAAACCACGACTGGACCCAGCCGCATGTAGCCGACGACGCACTGCAGCCGGTGTTCGAGCGCATCTACCAGGACACCGACCGCTACTGGCGCGAGTACTCGCTGTGCGAGGACCTGGTGGACCTGGAGACTGCCTTCCAGCTGTGGCGATTCCGTCACATGCGCACCGTGATGCGGGTGATCGGCTTCAAGCGCGGCACCGGCGGCTCGTCCGGGGTCGGCTTCCTGGCCAAGGCGCTGGAGCTGACCTTCTTCCCCGAGTTGTTCCAGGTACGCACCAGCCTGCAGGCGGCGCCCCCGGCCGCATTGGGCTGATCCCCATTCAGCTTGAATCCCGGCCGGCGGCTGGATCGTTTCAGATGCAAGTTCAGCGAGCAGGCGGTGACCTGCCTCAAACGGCGTGTATTTGACGTGAACGCCAGAAGTCGGTGATCCTCGCGCGTTGCTCCACTGCACATCGGACGTGCTCGTCATCCACCGAACCAGGAAACCCGCATGAGCGTAAACGCCACTGCGAACACCCCAGAGCCGGCCCTGCCGGACTTCAAGACCACGCTGGGCCATCCGCGCCCGCTGTGGATGCTGTTCATGACCGAGTTCTGGGAACGCTTTGCGTTCTACGGCATCCGCTGGGCCTTGGTGCTGTACATCGTCTCCCAGTTCTACAACGGCAACGCTGCCGGTGAAGGCGACGCCAGCCGCATCTACGGTGCCTACCTGGCCCTGGTGTACGCCGCGGCGATCTTCGGTGGCTACGTGGCCGACCGGGTACTGGGCTACCAGCGCTCGATCCTGACCGGCGCGATCATCATGGCCGCCGGCCTGTTCATGATCTCGCTGCCGCAGGAGCACATCTTCAAGCTCGGCCTGGCCACCATCATCGTTGGCAACGGCCTGTTCAAGCCGAACATCTCGACCATGGTCGGCAAGCTGTATGGCCTGAAGGACGAGCGTCGCGATTCGGGCTTCACCATCTTCTACATGGGTATCAACATCGGCGCGATGATCGCCCCGGTGCTGACCGAGTACCTGGCCCGCAAGGTCTTCGGTACCTCGGAAATGCCGTCGTACAAGGTCGTGTTCATCGCCTCGGGCGTGGGCATGCTGATCTCGCTGGTGTGGTTCTACATCGGCCGCGCCGGCCTGAAGGGCATCGGTGCACCGCCGGCCGGCGCTGAAGGTTTCGGCCGCATCATCATGGTGCTGGTCGGTGCCGTGGTCGCGATCCCGGTGGCCTACTTCCTGCTGGCCACCGGCGCCACCGCGCTGGCCTGGATCCTGGGCGCGATGTTCACCGCGCTGGCCGTGCTGCTGCTGGTTGAGGGCATCCGCGAGGGCAAGGTGCAGCGCGACCGCGTGATCGCCATGCTGATCATCTTCGCCTTCAACGTGATGTTCTGGATGTTCTTCGAACAGGCCGGCAGCTCGTTCACCTTCCTGGCCGAGAACATCGTCAACCGCCAGATGGGTGACTGGACCTTCCCGACGGCCTGGTTCCAGTCGGTCAACTCGGTGGCCATCATCACCCTGGCGCCGATCATCGCCTGGATCTGGGTGGCCCTGGGTCGCGCCAATCCGTCGATTCCGCGCAAGTTCGGCCTCGGCCTGCTGTTCAACGGCGCCGCCTTCGCCCTGCTGATGTATGCGCTGTCGCAGATGGTCGTGGACGGCAAGATCCCGTTCTGGACCCTGTTCATGGTCTACGTCATCCAGTCGGTGGGTGAGCTGTGCCTGTCGCCGATCGGCCTGTCGATGGTGACCAAGCTGGCTCCGGTGCGCCTGGTCGGCTTCGGCATGGGTGGCTGGTTCCTGTCCACCGGCATCGGCAACAACCTGTCGGGCATCTTCGCCGGCGTGGTCAGTGGTGAAGGCGGCATGACGGTCGAGTCGGCCCTGAAGGGGTATACCTTCGGGTTCTGGGCCCTGATCGGCTCCGGCGTGGTGCTGTTCCTGATCGCGCCGCTGATCAACAAGCTGATGCACGGCGTCAAGTGATGAAGAGAGGGTAGCTGGCATGCGTATGAAGCTCGGTGGTGCAGTGGTGGTGGTCTGTGCGGCGCTGATCGGCGCCTGTTCCCAACCGCAACCGCCTGCCGCCGCCGAGCCGACGCAGCCGCTGGATACCCGGCCCACCGAGCCACCGGTCGCTGACCCCAGCGAACCGGTGGCCTCAGGCAACACCCCGGTGGCGGCGGACATCGCCGCCATCGCCGGGCTCGGCGCGCAGTTCGACCCGGCCCGAGACCCCGCCGACGATCTGGCCACCGCCAAGGTGGAAGCCCAGCGCGGCAAGAAGCGCATCCTGCTCGAGGTCGGCAACGCGGCCTGCGATCGCTGCCAGGCGCTGGACGAGCTGGTGGAAGGCAACGGCGACCTGCGCCGCTTCCGCGACGCCCACTTCGTGTGGATGAAGGTCAACGCCAGCGACGAACAGCCCAACACCGCCTTCCTCGCCCAGTTCCCGGAAATGGAGCGCGACTACCCGCACCTGCTGGTGCTCGACGCCGACGGCAGCCTGCTGGTGTCGCAGGCCACCGGCGAGCTGCGCCGGGGCGAAGCGTTCCAGCCTGTGCGTGTGAGCGCCTTCCTCAAACAATGGGCGCCTGACAAACCGGAATGAGGTCGCGCCGGCCGCTGGCCGGCATGCCCGGTGGATACCGACCGTTGGCCGTGGTGCCCGGTGGGTGCCGACCGTTGGTCGGCACTGATCCCGGGTCGCATCCACGCCCCGCGCGGATCTACTGCGCGCGCCGTCACACTCTCTGAATTGGCGTCTCAACTTCACCGCACGGACGCCGTTACCGGCAAGGACTTCAGTCGACGCGCCGTCGACGCAACCTACCGGAACGCCCCATGCACAGCGACCACGCCGAACGATTGCCCGAAGCTGCCAGCGACCTGGCCGACGCTGGGGCAGGCGACGGCGTGACCCTGCCGCCGCAGGAAGCGCTGCTGGATGACGCGGGCACCGGCCAGGACACCGTCGAACTGGCCCCCCCGCGCCACCGCCTGCCGCAGATCGCGCTGCCCGACAACGTGGTGCTGAAGGGCGCGGTGCAGAAGCTGGTCGAACAGAAATCACGACTCGACGCGCTGGCTGCCGAGGGCCAGCTGGCCGGGTTGCTGCCGCCGGAATGGCAGGGCCATGGCGTGCGCGCGATCGAGCTGTCCACCTTCATCCAGGGCGTGCTGCCGTTCCTGCAGCCGGGCGAGCGGGGCGAGACCGCCCCTGCGCGGCTGCCGGTGCGCCACGTGCTGGGCGATGACAGCCGTTGGGGGCTGGATGATGTGTCCGAACCGAAGTCACTGGCCTGGTACCTGGCCAGTGACGAGCGCGCCACCGCCGGCAGCAAGGACGTGGCCGAGGCGTACCTGGTGGGGGCGCTGGGCCTGGCGTGGATGCAGGAAGGGCGCAGCCGCCCCGGCTTCCTGCGTGCGATGGGCCAGGACAGCCTGGCGGCGCGGGTGACCATGCTGGGCTACCCGCCGGCCAACGAGCTGGCGCTGTACAGCGTCACCGCGCACGGCCAACCGCAGATCTGGTGCGTGCATGGCCGACGCCGCATGCGCCCGCTGGTGGCGCCGTGGCTGAGCGTGCCGCTGCTGACCGCCTACGGCGTGCCGGCACCGGTCGCGTGGCCGACCAGCTTCCCGCCGGTGGAGGCGGTTGCCGAACTGCTGGCCACCGCCCGGCTTGGCCGCGCGCTGCCCGAAGTGGACCTGGGCAAGGTGGTGGCGAAGATCGCCGAAGACGCCGCATCCGAAGCCTGGCAGCCGGTCAGCCTGCTGCAGCTCAACACCTGGTCGCCGCGCTGGCACTTCTTCCTGGGTACCTTCGTCGGCTTGCCGTCACTGCTGCTGGTGGCCGCGGCGCTGGCACTGCCGGGGGCGGTAGAAGCGGCCACCGTCGCCGCCTCGCTCGGCTTCGCCGGCGGCGCCATCGCGGCGTTGGCAGTGCCGTGGATACACGCGCGGCGCAAGCACCTGAGCTGAGGCATGCGTCTACCGGGGGCTTGGGGGCGCGGTCTGAAGCTGTTGCCGGGCCCGCTCCATGGCGGTCTGCAATCTTTGCTTGAGGACCTCACGAGAGGGCAGAGTGGTCAGGTATTCAGCAACATGGATGCCCGAGCGGTCCAGCTCCAGCAATTCGATCTGGCCGGCCTTCTTCCCTGTGCAGAGGATGATGCCCAACGGCTCCTGCTCGCCGTCCTCACGTTCGTAGCGGTCCAGCCATCGAAGATAGAGTTCCATCTGCCCTTTGTAGGCGGGCTTGAACTCGCCGATCTTCAGCTCGATGGCGATCAGCCTGCGCAGGCGCCGGTTGTAGAACAGCAGGTCCAGGTGGAAGTCATCGCCGTCGATCTGGATGCGTTTCTGGCGGGCGACGAAACTGAAGCCCGTGCCAAGTTCGAGCAGGAAACCCTGCATCTCGCGAAGGATCGCGCTTTCAAGGTCCTGCTCGTCCCAGCGGTCCTTCAGACCAAGAAAATCCAGTACGTAGGGATCACGCAGTACCAGACCCGGAGACAGCGGCTGGTTGCTGCGCAGTGCCGCCAACTCATCGGCGATGGTCTGCTCGGGTTGGCTGGAAAGCGCTGTGCGCTCATACAGCATCGAATCGATGCGCTGGCGCAACGTGCGTACACTCCAGCCCTCGGTGGCGGCCATCTGCGCATAGAAGTCACGCTTGAGCGGATCCGCCAGTGGGATCAGCGCGATGAAGTGGGTCCAGCTCAATTGTCGTATCAGCGATACGACAATCTGCTCGTCTGCAAATGCGGTTGAGAACTGCACCATCCTGCGCAGGCTCTTCTCACCGAAGGATGTGCCGAATTCGGCAGACAGCGCCTTGGCGATCCGGATGAAGGCAAGCTCTCCGTAGCGCGCGCGTTGCCCAGCCATCTGGTCCACATGGATGCGACGCCCGATTCGCCAGTACAACAGAGTGAGCTCGGCGTTGATGGTCCTGTGCATACTGCTGCGCGCCGTGCAGATCAGCTCTCTGAGATCAGCCAGCAATTCCTGGCCATGCGGCAGCGTTGAACACGTGTCATCCATGAGGGAGCCCGTGCGATGTGGATCCGTGGCCGGGCTGATACCCGTTGAACGCCTACCGTCAGGCCGCACACACAGACAGTCCAATAGGAGAACTCACTGGATCAGCCGGTTTCGATACACCAGCCTCGCGGAAACGGGCCGTATCGGGCCAATGCGGAAATGCTGGCGGGCGAGGGCGACACTTCAGGACGGGATCTGCGGGAAGTGAATACGTTCGACGGCCTCGTTCGCAGTCGGCCCACCGCCCGCTAGAGAGTGGGTCCCGTCAGATCAAAGGGGGAGGACGACAATCGCCCAGCCACTGTTCTGCTACCGGTCAGGGCCGGCACCCGTGACTTGGGGCCCAAAACGACTTGATCCCCTCCGCCCCTTTTTGCTCACACCCCTTCGCCCATCCGCTCCAGGCCGTCGCCGGCCAGGCGCAGGATCAGCTTCTCCAGCACCTGCTCTTCCTCGTCGCTCAGTACCGACATCAGCTTGCGGGTGATCTCGATCACCATCGGCGCAATGGTTTCGTACACCTCGAAGCCGGCCGCCGACAGTGCCAGCACCGAGCGACGACGATCATCGCCGTGGGTCTCGCGCTTGATGAAGCCGCGCTCTAGCAGGCGGGCCACGGCACGGCTGACCGCCACCTTGTCCATCGCCGTGCGGTCGGAGACCTCGCTGGCCGACGAACCCGGGTACAGCGCCAGGATGGTGATGACCCGCCACTCGGGAATCGCCAGGCCGTAACGATCGCCGTATAGCTTGGCGATGTTGCCACTGACCCGGTTGGACAGCACGCTCAGCCGGTAGGGCAGGAACTGTTCCAGGTCGAGCAGGACGTGCGAGGCACGCAGGCGGGTCGAGGCGGGTTCGGGGCTCATGTTGCGGTGCACCTTGCTGGTGGTTTCAAGTGTAACTATAAGGGGTAGGTCCAGACCCTGCATTCTCGCCGGGTCCCTACCTGCCCGCACCTGGTTTGTACCGATGCGGTACCGATTCGGAGCCACGCCATGAATACCGCAGTCCCGACCGCCTCGCACCCCAACCCCGGCATGCAGGTCACCACCTTCGAGAACCCGATGGGCATCGACGGCTTCGAGTTCGTCGAATTCGCCGCCCCGGCCGGCCGTGGCCAGGAGCTGCACGAGTACTTCCGGAAGATGGGCTTCAGCGCGGTGCTCAAGCACAAGCAGCGTCCGATTACCGTCTATCGCCAGGGCGACGTCAACTTCCTGGTCAATGAAGACCCCGATTCGTTCGCTGCCGACTTCGCCGAAAAGCATGGTCCGTGCGCCTGCGGCTTCGCCATCCGCTTCAAGAAGCCGGGCCAGGAGGTCTACCAGACCGCGTTGGGCAACGGCGCCGAAGCCATCGCCTTCAAGCCGGACAGCAAGGCCGTCAACGCGCCGGTCATCAAGGGCATCGGCGACTGTATGCTGTACCTGGTCGACCGCTATGGCAGCGCCGGCAGCATCTTCGACGGCGACTACGAGCAGATCGCCGGCACCGACCTGCACCCGGTCGGCTTCGGCCTGACCTTCATCGACCACCTGACCCACAACCTGTACTTCGGCAACATGCAGCAGTGGTCGGACTACTACGAGCGCCTGTTCAACTTCCGCGAGATCCGCTACTTCGACATCAAGGGCCTGAAGACCGGCCTGGTGTCCAAGGCGATGACCGCGCCGGACGGCATCGTGCGCATCCCGCTGAACGAATCGTCCGACCCGAAGAGCCAGATCAATGAATACCTGGACGCGTACAAGGGCGAGGGCATCCAGCATATCGCCTGCTTCACCGAGAACATCTACGAAACCGTCGAAGCGATGCGCGCGCAGGGCGTGGACTTCCTCGACACGCCGGAGACCTACTTCGACGTGATCGACCAGCGCGTGCCGAACCACGGTGAAGACGTCGCGCGCCTGGCGAAGAACAAGATCCTGATCGACGCCGATCCGGAAACCCACCAGCGCAAGCTGCTGCAGATCTTCACCCAGAACTGCATCGGCCCGATCTTCTTCGAGATCATCCAGCGCAAGGGCAACGAAGGCTTCGGCGAAGGCAACTTCACCGCGCTGTTCGAGAGCATCGAGCGCGACCAGATCCGCCGCGGCGTGCTGTAAGGTCTGCAGGCAATGTCGGCCTCCCGCCGGCATTGCCTGTCCACATGGTAGTGCCGGCCGCTGGCCGGCAATCTCTGGAGTTTCCATGTCCACCGCCCTCACCGCCCGCGGCTACCAGTCCGGTTTCGGCAACGAATTCGCCACCGAGGCCGTGGCCGGTGCACTGCCGGTCGGGCAGAACTCGCCGCAGAAGGTGGCCCACGGCCTGTATGCCGAACAGCTGACCGGCACCGCCTTCACCGCGCCACGCGGCAGCAACCGCCGCAGCTGGCTGTACCGGATCCGCCCGGCGGTCACCCACGGCGAGTTCACCCCGTTCGCGCAGTCGCAGCTGCAGTGTGATTTCGGCGCACAGCCGGCCTCGCCGAACCAGCTGCGCTGGAGCCCGCTGCCGTTGCCGGAGCTGCCGACCGACTTCGTCGAAGGCCTGTACACCATGGGCGGCAACGGCTCGCCCGATGCGCATGCCGGCGTGGGCATCCACCTCTACGCTGCCAACCGCGACATGGTCGGCCGCTACTTCTACGACGCCGACGGTGAACTGCTGATCGTGCCGCAGCTGGGCGCGCTGCGCCTGCTGACCGAGCTGGGCGTGATCGAGATCGAGCCGCAGCAGATTGCGGTGATCCCGCGTGGCGTGCGCTTCCGGGTGGAACTGCCCGACGGCCCGAGCCGTGGCTACATCTGCGAAAACTACGGCGCGCTGCTGAAACTGCCCGACCTCGGTCCGATCGGTTCCAATGGCCTGGCCAACCCGCGCGACTTCGAGACCCCGCATGCGGCATTCGAGGACGTGGACGGTGACTTCGAGCTGATCGCCAAGTTCGAAGGCCGCCTGTGGCGCGCACCGATCGACCATTCGCCGCTGGACGTGGTGGCCTGGCACGGCAATTACGCGCCGTACCGTTACGATCTGCGCCGCTTCAACACCATCGGCTCGATCAGCTATGACCACCCGGATCCGTCGATCTTCCTGGTGCTGCATTCGCCCAGCGACACGCCGGGCACCAGCAACATGGACTTTGCGATCTTCCCGCCGCGCTGGCTGGTGGCGCAGAACACGTTCCGTCCGCCGTGGTTCCACCGCAACATCGCCAGCGAGTTCATGGGCCTGGTGCATGGCGCGTACGACGCCAAGGCCGAAGGCTTCGTGCCGGGCGGCGCGTCGCTGCACAACTGCATGAGCGGCCACGGCCCGGATGCGCCGACTTTCGACAAGGCCTCCAATGCCGACCTGTCGAAGGCGGACGTGATCAAGGACACGATGGCCTTCATGTTCGAGACCCGCGCGGTGATCCGGCCGACCGCACAGGCGCTGGCCGCCGGCCATCGCCAGGGCGATTACCAGCAGTGCTGGAACGGCCTGCGCAACAATTTCCGGCCGTCCCGCTAGCTTGGTAGGTGCCGACCTTGGTCGGCATGGATCCTGACCGCATCCACGCCATGCGTGGATGATTCCCGCCGGAACCTGTGCTTACGCGGCTTCGGCGAAGGCGTCGCAATGCTCCAGCGGCAGTGCCTCCAGCAGGCGCTGCCGCACGCGCTGGCAATAGCCGTCCGAGGTCAGTCCGGGCAGCATCTGCATCGCCGACTGCAGCCGCTGCAGCACTTCGTCTTCCGCACGCGCCTGCTGCAGGTCGCGGAACAGCGCCGCCGCCTGCGGGTGGCGCTGCATTTCCAGGATGCCCAGTACATAGATGCGCGCGGCCACCAGCGAGCGGCGGCGTTCGACCGGCGCGGTGGGCGCTGGTGCGGGCGCCCTGGCCGTGACGGGCGTCGGGGCCGGTGGCGCAGCGGGTCGTGCGGCCGGTGCGGCGGGCGCCGGCAGCGGTGCTGTGGTCGGCCCGGTGTCCAGGTAGCCGCTCTGCACCAGCTGGATCACCATGGCGGGCGCTTCCTGGCCGAGCAGGTCGGTCAGCTCGGCGACAGTGCGCTGGCCGTCGCACAGGATCAGCAGCCGGCGCTGGCGCATGTCCAGCGGCGCGCGGTGGGCCTGCAGCGCGGTTCGGGCGAGATCGGTCTTGCGCGGTTGCATGGAAGGGACTGGCGAGTCGGTGCAGGCCGAGCCTGAACGAAGGCGATGAAACCGCGATGACAATGCAGCGCCTGCACGCGCATTGCGCTAGCGTGCAGCCACCTTCGTGCCAGGGAACCGCACTGATGAAGCACCTTCCGATTGCTGGTCTGATGCTCCTTTCGCTTACCGCCTGCAACGGTGGCTCCGACAAACAGGGCGCCGCGGGCAGCGGCAGTGACACGCCGGCGGAAACCGCTTCGGCAACTGGGCCGGCACAGTCGGCGGATCCGGATCCGGATCTGGCCGCCCGCCCCGCCAATGACCTCCGGGCTGACAGCCCAGCGCGCCTGGACGGCTTCGCAGGCGCCAAGCTGGGCGCCAGCATCGCCGAGGTCCGCACGGGATTTGGAACGCCGCTGCAGGGGCTCGGCACCGATGCGGCCGGCAAGCCGCTGCCGGCCGACGACAGCAACGATGGCTGCTACCTCCTGCGTCCGCAGGACGCCGAGGATCCGCGCCTGATGATCGAAGGCCGCAAGCTGGTGCGCTATGACGTGCGCAGCGCCGCGATCATCGCACCGGGCGGCGGCAAGGTCGGCATGACCCTGGGCGAGCTGCAGGTGCTGTACCCCGAGCGCGCCGATGTCGGCCCTGACAAGTACGACGAGAAGGCCCAGCACCTGCGTGTGCGCCCGGCGCAGGAAGGCGATGCGGTGATCGACTTCGCGCTGGGTGCCGACGGCAAGGTCGGCGCATGGCGGGTCGGCAAGACTCCGCAGGTCGATTACGTGGAAGGCTGTGGCTGATCCTTGATCCACGGCCCAGCCACGCGCGCGGGGCCAGCGTAGAATCGCGCCACGACCGCTGGGGGAGTGCTCGATGATCGCCATTGCCATTGCCTGGTTCCTGCTCGGCCTGCTGTTGCTGGCGCTGGGCGGGGACTCCATCGTCAAGGCCGTGTCCGGCCTGGCCCAGCGCTTCGGGGCCAGCCCGTTCACCGCCGGCCTGCTGCTGCTTGGGGTGACCACCTCGTTGCCGGAACTGGCGGTCAACGCGCGGGCGTTGGCGGTCGGCCAACCGGAGCTGGCATTGGGTAATGCGGTGGGCAGCAGCATCGCCAACCTGGGCGTGACCCTGGCCCTGGCGGCGATCGCCGCACCGTTGCTGCTGCGCGCGCGCCTGCAGACGGTGCTGTGGTGGTCGCTGCTGGCGGCCGCTGCGCTGCTGATCCTGTTCGGCCTCGACGGCCGGCTGGTGCGCTGGGAAGGCGGCGTGCTGGTCGCCGGCTTCATCGTCATGCAGGTCGTGCTGCTGCGCCGGGGCGGCCGCGAGAGCGCCGAGGTGCAGGCAGCCATCGCCGAATCCGCGCTGAGCCGCACCAGCCTGCCGTTGAACATCCTGCGCGTGCTGATTGCCGCATTGACCCTGTACTGGGGCGCACGCCTGGTGGTCGGTGCGGCGGCTGATTTCGGAACCGCGCTGGGCTGGACGCCGTTGCTGGTCGGCCTGCTGCCGGTGGCCATCGGCACCGCATTGCCGGAGGTCGCCGCCGCCATCGCCGCCGCGCGTCGCGGTCATGGCGACATGGTGCTGGGGCATGTGCTGGGTTCCAGCGCGGTCAACCTGCTGCTGGTGATCGGCGCGATGGCCATGCTGCAGCCGCTGGCGCTGCCGGCCTCGTTCGTGCGCCTGGAACTGCCGGCGCTGCTGGCGTTCGCGCTGGTGCTGTACCCGATGCTGCGTGGTGACCTGAAGATCAACCGCGGCGAAGGCGTGATCCTGCTGGTCGCGTTCGTCGGCTGGCTGGTGCTGGAAGTGCTGCTGGTGGGCGCACCGGCCCTGTAGATCCACGCCATGCGTGGATGCGGTTGATTGTCTGTGCCGACCAACGGTCGGCACCTACCGGTCTAGCCGCCGATGATGCGGTAGCTGCCAACCTTGGTTGGCACCCGGGGAAAAGCGCCGACCAAGGTCGGCCTCTACCGGAATTACCGATTCTGCGCGTGCTCTTCTTCCCGCACCGGTTCCGGCGGCGGCAGCTGTTCTTCGGCGGCCGGTTCGTTGCCCGGCAGGCTGGGACGCTTCTCCATCAGCAGCGACAGCGCGGCCTTGGCCATCATGTGTGCGCTGATCGGCGCGGTGATGAACAGGAACACGGTGATCAGCAGCTCACGCGGCTGCGGGTCCTGGCCGAGGAAGATGTGGTAGCACACCGAACACACCAGCACGCAGCCCACGCCCAGCGTGCTGGCCTTGGTGGGGGCGTGCAGGCGCTTGAAGAACGTGGACAGCTTCACCAGGCCCAGTGCCCCGACCAGGATGAAGAAGCAGCCGAACAGCAGCAGGATCGACAGGCCGATCTGGATCGCGGTGATCATTCGACGATGTCCCGGCGCAGCACGAACTTGCTCAGCACCACGGTGCTGCCGAAGCCGAGCATGGCGATGACCAGTGCGGCTTCGAAGTAGATCGCGGAGTTCAGGTACATGCCGAACAGCATCAGTTCGGCGATCGCGGTCACCGACAGGGTGTCCAGCGCCAGGATGCGGTCGGGCACGGTCGGGCCGCGCAGCAGGCGCCAGGTGGCCAGCAGCATGGCCAGGCCGACCACGTGCATGCACACCACCAGCGTGGTCTGGATGATCTGGAATCCAGTCATGGGAAGATCTCCATCAACGGGGCTTCGTAACGTCGCTTGATCGTGTCGATCAGGTCCTGCGGATCCTCCAGGTGCAGCACATGCACCATCAGGAACCTGCGGTCGTCGCTGAGCACGGCCGAGACCGTGCCCGGGGTCAGCGTGATCATGCTGGTCAGTGCGGCGATACCGTGGATGTTGGCGATGTCCAGCGGCAGCCAGATGAAGCCCGGGCGGATGTTCTTCTCCGGGCCCAGCACCTGGATGGCCACGCGGATGTTGGACATCAGGATGTCCCACAGGGTCACGCACAGCAGTTTCGGCAGCGGTCGCAACGTGCCGATGCGGGCGAACTCGCGGTCCAGGCGTGCGGCGAACAGGGGCACCACCACGCCCAGCACCAGCCCCAGCACGATCTGGCCGAGGGTGAAGCTGTCGGACATCAGCAGCCAGAACGCCACCACCATGATGCTGAGCATCGGCGAGGGAATGATGCGGCGGAACAGGGAGCGCTGGGCGGTCATGGCTGGCGGATCTCCGGCGTGGTCGCGCGCAGCTGCTGCACGTACTCGCTGGGGTGCAGCAGCTGTGCGGCGGTGGCGTCGGTGTAGCGCATCAACGGCGCGGCGGCCAGGGTCATGCCGATGCCGTAGGCCAGCAGGATGCAGGCGGCATACAGCTCGACCCGGCGCAGGCGTGCCTTGCGTGGCGGCGGCGCCTCCGGATCGACCGGCGGCACGCGCCAGAACAGGCGGATGCCGCCACGGGTCAGGCCCATGATCACCAGCAGGCTGCTGACCAGCACCGCGGTCCACACCGGGCCGGTGTACTGCGCCGGCATGCCGGCCAGCAGCGCGGCCTTGGCCAGGAAGCCGGACAGTGGCGGTAGGCCGGCCACCGACACCGCGCCGATCAGGAACAGCACCGCTGGCGTTTCCTTGCCCGGCATCGGCGCGACCACTTCCTTGCGGTCGCTGGCGCCACCGCGGCGGCGGCGGATCAGGTCGGCAATCAGGAACAGCGCGGCGGCGACGAAGCTGCTGTGCGGCAGGTAGTACAGGCCAGCGGAGAGCACCTGTGGCGTACCCACGGCGAAGGCGATGAACAGCGTGGCCGCCGAGACGATCACCAGGTACGAAATCAACACGCGCAGTCGGGTCGCGGCCAATGCACCCAGGCCACCCAGCACCAGCGTCGCCACACCGGCCCACAGCAGCCAGTCGCGGCCGTAGCCGGCCATCGCACCGGCGTCGTCGCCGAACCACAGCATCTGGATGCGCAGCACCGCGTACAGGCCGACCTTGGTCATGATCGCGAACAGCGCGGCCACCGCCGCTGGTGCACGCGAATAGGCTTCCGGCAGCCACAGATAGAGCGGCATCAGCGCGGCCTTGGCGCAGAACACCAGCAGCAACAGGCCCATCGTCGCCTTGACCAGGGTCAGCTGGGCTGGCGGCACCTCGGCGATGCGCTGCGACAGCTCGGCCATGTTCAGCGAGCCCAGCGAGGCATACAGCAGGCCCAGCGCGATCAGGAACAGGGTCGAGGCGGTGACGTTGAACACCACGTAGTGCAGGCCGATGCGCATGCGCAGGCCGCGGCCGCCGCTGAGCAGCAGGCCATAGGAGGCGATCAGCATCACCTCGAAGAACACGAACAGGTTGAAGATGTCGCCGGTCAGGAAGGCGCCGTTGAGGCCGACCAGCTGGAACTGGAACAGCGCATGGAAGTGCGGCGCGCGGCGGTCCCAGCCCGAGCAGGCATGCAGCAGGCAGGGGATGGCCAGCAGCAGGGTGGTCAACAGCATCCACGCCGACAGCCGGTCGGCCACCAGCGCGATGCCCAGCCGCGACGGCCAGTCGCCCAGCAGGTAGACGTTGATCTCACCGCTGGCGGTGGTGGCGAACAGCAGGCCCACCGCCAGGGCCAGCGCCGACAGCGAGGTCCAGGCCACCGCGCGCTGCACCCTGGGGCCATAGCGGCGGTGTTCGACGAACAGCGACAGCGCAGCACCCAACAGCGGAATCAGGATCGGCAGGATCACCAGATGGTTCATGCGCGGTCCTCACCCTGGCGCGGCGGCATGCTCTCGTCCTGCAGGTCGTCATCCGGCTCGTGGGCGTCCACGTGGTCGCTGTGGTTGTCGCTGCGGCTGCGCATGGCCAGCACGATGCTCACCGCGGTCATCGCAAACGCGATGACGATGGCAGTGAGCACCAGTGCCTGCGGCAGCGGGTCGGTGTAGTTGCCGAGGTGGCTGTCCACGCCCTCCTGCAGTACCGGCGCCTTGCCCAGCACCACGCGGCCACCGGCGAAGATCAGCAGGTTGGTCGCGTAGGACAGGAAGGTCATGCCGAGAATCACATCGAAGCTGCGCGCACGCAGCAGCAGGTAGATGCCGATCGCGGTCAGCACGCCGATCGCGGTAGCCAGGGCCAGTTCCATCAGTGCATCTCCCCGGTGCGTGCCGAACGGCGTTGCAGGTCGATCTCGCCCTTGCGGGCGATACGGGTGCGCGACGGCTTGATCGTGCCCATCATCGACAGCATCAGCATGGCGCCGCCGAACACCACCAGGTAGACGCCGATGTCGAAGCCGATCGCGCTGGCCAGCGGCACGTCGCCGATCAGCGGCAGGTGCAGATCGAGGTGGCCGCTGGTCAGGAATGGCACGCCGAACAGCATCGAGGCACTGCCACTGAGCAGGGCGATCAGCAGGCCCATGCCGATGCAGCGGATGTAGTCGAAGCCGAAGCGCGATTCCACCGACGCGGTGCCCTGGATCACGTACTGGATCAGCAGCGGCACCGCCAGCACCAGGCCGGCAATGAAGCCACCGCCCGGCGCGTTGTGGCCGCGCAGGAACAGGAAGATCGACACGGTCAGGGTCAGCGGGAACATGATCTGGGCCAGGTCGGCCGGCACCGGCAGCTTGATCGGCGGGCCGGGCATGATCTGCTCCGGTGCCATCCGCGTGCGCCGCAGCAGCGCATGCACCACCAGCGCTGCGATGCCGAACACGGTGATCTCGCCGAAGGTATCGAAGCCGCGGAAGTCGACCAGGATCACGTTGACCACGTTCTGCCCATACGCCTCGGGCAGCGCCCGGCCCAGCAGTTCGCCGGCCATGGTGTTGGGCGGCAGCGTCATCGCCGAATAGGCCAGCGCGCCGAGGCCGGCACCGGCGACGATCGCGATCACCGCATCGCGGCGCTTGCGCCAGCGCGGCCGCTCCGGCCCCGACTGTGCAGGCAGGTAGTTCATGCCCAGCAGCATCAGCACCAGGGTGACCATCTCCACCAGCAGCTGGGTCAGGGCCAGGTCGGGCGCGGACAGGAACACGAAGGTCAGCGCCACCATCAGGCCGACGCCGCCGACCAGCAGCACCGCCAGCAGGCGCTGCTTGTAGACGCGCAGGGTGGCCACTGCACAGGCCATCATCACCAGCCACAGCGCCCAGCCCAGCAGCGGGATCGGCTGCGGTGCGGTCCAGTTCGGCGAGGCCGGATTGGCCACGAACGGCGCCGCAGCGACCACGATCGCCACCAGCACCAGGCCCAGCAGCATGCGCTGCAGGCTGCCGTTGGCGATGCCGTTGGTCAGGCGCATGGCCAGCGCGGACACCGCATCCAGCTGTGCATGGAACACGTTGCGACCGGTGCTGACGTTGGTCACGCCGTGCAGGTTGATCAGCTTGCGCAGGCCGAAGTACAGCGCCACGCCACCGACCACGCCGATCGCGCTCATCGCCAGCGGCAGGTTGAAGCCGTGCCACACCGCCAGGCTGTACTCGGGCATGGCCGGGCCGAGAATCGAGGCAGCGGCGGCGTGCAGCACCGGTGCCACGGTCAGCGCCGGAGCCACGCCCACCGCGATGCAGATCACCACCAGCAGCTCCACCGGCACCTTCATCCAGCGCGGCGGCTCGTGCGGCACGCGATCCAGGTCGTGCGGGCCGGGGCCGAAGAAGGTGTCGTGCACGAAGCGCAGGCTGTAGGCCACGCCGAACACGCCGGCCAGCAGCGCGGCGATCGACACCGCCGTACGCATGATGCCCGGGCCGCCCGCGGTGATCGCTTCGGCGAACAGCATTTCCTTGGACAGGAAGCCGTTGAGCAGCGGAATGCCGGCCATCGCCAGCGAGGCGATGATCGCCAGCGCACTGGTGAACGGCATCAGCCTGCGCAGCCCGCCCAGCTTGCGCATGTCACGGGTGCCGGTCTCGTGGTCGATGATGCCGGCGGCCATGAACAGCGAGGCCTTGAAGGTGGCGTGGTTGAGGATGTGGAACACGCCGGCGACCACCGCCATCGGCGTGGACAGGCCGAACAGCAGGGTGATCAGGCCCAGGTGCGAGATCGTCGAATAGGCCAGCAGGCCCTTCAGGTCGTGCTGGAAGATCGCGTTCCAGGCACCGATCAGCAGGGTCAGCGCGCCGATGCCGCTGACCGTGTAGAAGAACAGGTCGCTGCCGGCCAGCGCCGGGTGCAGGCGCGCCAGCAGGAACACGCCGGCCTTCACCATGGTGGCCGAGTGCAGGTAGGCCGAGACCGGGGTCGGTGCCGCCATCGCGTGCGGCAGCCAGAAGTGGAACGGGAACTGCGCACTCTTGGTGAAGATGCCGGCCAGCACCAGGAACAGCGCGTACGGGTACAGCGCGCTGGCGCGGATCTGCTCGCCGGCAGCCAGCACCACGTCCAGGTCGAAGCTGCCGACGATGCGGCCGATCAGCAGCACGCCACCGAGCAGGGCCAGGCCACCGCCGCCGGTGATCACCAGCGCCATGCGCGCGCCCTCGCGGGCGTCCTGGCGGTGCGACCAGAAGCCGATCAGCAGGAACGAGCTGATGCTGGTCATTTCCCAGAAGATCATCAGCAACAGCAGGTTGCCCGACAGCACCATGCCCAGCATGGCGCCCATGAACAGCAGCAGGTAGCAGTAGAAGCGGTGCGCGCTGTCCTGCTGGCTCAGGTAGTAGCGCGCATACAGCACCACCAGCGCGCCGATGCCCAGCACCAGCCCGGCGAACATCCAGGCCAGCCCATCCAGGCGCAGGGTGAAGTCCAGGCCGATCTGCGGCAGCCAGGGCACCATCGTGCGCACCAGCTGGCCATCGAGCACGGACGGGGTCAGCCAGCCGAGGATGGCCAGCCCGCCCAACGGCGCCAGCGCCGCCAGCCAGGCAGCAGTCGAGCGCGAACTACGGGGGAAGGCCGCAACGGCCGCTGCCATCAGGAAGGGCAGGGCCAGCAGCAGGGGCAGGCTGGGGAGCATGCAGGGAATCCATGATTCACGAGCAGGTCAGGGAGGATAACAGGCTGCGAAATGTCGCCGAAACCCATCGAACAGCGATCAATTGCATGTAACGTCCGCTGATTCATCTTTTTTGCGGCGCAGCATCACGTTCCTGCATCACCTCCCCGGTTGCCCTCGGGGGACACCCTACGCCCGCGCAGGGAGACCGCAGGCCCTGTCGCACAGGGGCTGCCGTCGACGGGCGGGACGTGGGGAGCGGTTCACCGGCGCAGGCTGGCAGGGCCGCCGTCGAGTGCGGGTGACGGAACCCGCCCGTTCAGGAAACGACGGCCGCTGTCGGCCGCCGGCACCTCAGTAGCGCCAGTCGAGCTTTCGATAGGCCTTGGCCATCACCCAGGCCGGGCCGATCAGCAGGTAGGTCAGGTCGGTCAGGAAGCTGGGCTTGCGGCCCTCGAACTTGTGGCCGATGAACTGCGCGATCCAGGCCACCACGAACACGCCCACCGCCAGCCAGAACAGGTTGTGCAGGCCGATCTCGGCCTCCAGCAGGCGGCACAGGCAGCCGAACACGAAGAACTGGATGAGCATGCCGATGCCCAGCGGGCGCGACAGCTTGTTGTAGAAGCACCAGGCGCTGAACATCGCGAACGCCGACCAGATGCCGTACTGGAACCAGGTGATCAGCGGCGGCAGGCACCACAGCAGGGCCACTACCGACCAGAGGATGGCGGGCACCGCCACCACATGGATGCGCTGGTTGATCACATTGCGGTGGTCGTCGGAGTAGCTGGCGAAGTAGCGGTCGATCGGCCGCGCAAGCTGGGTGGTGGTCTGCATGCTGCGTTGCTTCCTCGGACAACGGTAGTGGGGGGGGGGGGGGGGGGGG
>NZ_JASJSU010000020.1:0-12858 GCF_030237045.1 Stenotrophomonas maltophilia group sp. Smal17 | reverse complement strand
CCCCCCCCCCCCCCCCCACTACCCCAGGCAACCGGCAGTAGAGCCAGGCCATGCCTGGCTGCAGGCTTGCGAGGTTGCCGGCCAGCGGCCGGCCCTACCGCATTCAGAACGCCCCCCGGCCTTTCCGGCCGGGGGCGCGGGGGGATCAGTCGACGCTGATCCCGGCCAGGCGCTGCAGCGCCTCGGCGTACTTGGCGCGGGTGCGCTCGATGATCCCGGCCGGGATGCTCGGGCCCGGGGCGGTCTTGCCCCAGTCCAGCGTCTCCAGGTAATCGCGCACGAACTGCTTGTCGTAGCTCGGCGGGCTGGTGCCCACTTCGTACTCGTCGGCCGGCCAGTAACGCGAGGAATCCGGGGTCAGCATCTCGTCCATGATGTACAGGCGGCCATCGGCATCGGTGCCGAATTCGAACTTGGTGTCGGCCAGGATGATGCCGCGCTCGCGGGCGTAATCGGCGGCGAACTTGTAGATGCGCAGGGTGGCATCACGCACGCGCTCGGCCAGGTCCGCACCCACCTGTTTCACCATCGCATCGAAATCGATGTTCTCGTCATGGTCGCCGACGGCGGCCTTGGTCGAGGGGGTGAAGATCGGCTCGGGCAGCTGCTCGGCCTGGCGCAGGCCGTCGGGCAGGTCGATGCCGCTGACCTTGCCGGTGCGCTGGTAGTCCTTCCAGCCGCTGCCGATCAGGTAGCCGCGGGCGATGGCTTCCACCGGCACCGGCTTCAGCTTGCGGGTGACCACCGCGCGCTTGGCATACAGGGCCGGGTCCACGCCCTCGGGCAGCACGCTGGCCACGTCGATGCCGGTCAGGTGGTTGGGCATCAGGTGCGCGGTCTTGGCGAACCAGAAGTTGGAGACCTGGCAGAGCATCTCGCCCTTGCCCGGGATCGGGTCGGGCAGCACCACGTCGAACGCCGACAGGCGATCGGTGGCCACCATCAGCAGGTACTCGCCCGGCGGGGTTCCGGCTGGCAGCCGCTCGCGCGGGATATCGAACACATCACGCACCTTGCCGCGATGGCGCAAGGGCAGGCCGGGGAGATCGGATTGCAACAGCGTGGTTGGCACGGGCACTCCTGGGGCGTTGTCGATACGGCTGCTGCCCAACGGACCCGGCGGGCCCGCTGACCAGCGGGCGGCCTAGTGTAAAGCGGTCCGGGCCCGCTGTGACGTAAAATGAGCGTCCATTTCGTCGGTCGACCCCGGAGCGCCATGCGCTGGTACGGAAAACTGCTCGGATTCATCGCCGGCGCCCTGCTGTTCCGGCCCAATCCGCTGTTTGGCGCGGTGGTCGGTCTGTTGATCGGCCACGCCTTCGATTCGGACTGGTTCCGCCTGAACAAGGAGAACCCGTACCGGGAGCTGGGGCTGACCTCGGAGGCCACCGATGCCGAGGTCGAGCGCGCCTATCGCAAGCTGATCTCCCAGTACCACCCCGACAAGCTTGGCGGCGCCGCCCCCGAGCTGCAGCAGCAGGCCGAGCAGAAGTCGCGGCGGATCAATGCCGCGTACGACCGCATCAAGACCCTGCGCAAGCGCTGACCCTCTTTCCCCTCGTTGCAAGGCCCGGCCATGTCCAACTGCCTCATTGCCCCGTCCATCCTGTCCGCCAACTTCGCTCGCCTCGGCGAGGAAGTCGACAACGTCCTCGCCGCCGGCGCCGACTGGGTCCACTTCGACGTGATGGACAACCACTACGTGCCGAACCTGACCATCGGCCCGATGGTCTGCCAGGCCCTGCGCAAGCACGGCGTGACCGCGCCGATCGACGTGCACCTGATGGTCGAGCCGGTGGACCGCATCATTCCGGATTTCGCCGAGGCCGGTGCCACCTACATCAGCTTCCACCCGGAGGCCAGCCGCCACGTGCATCGCACCATCCAGCTGATCCGCTCGCTGGGCTGCAAGCCGGGCATCGTGCTCAATCCGGCCACGCCGGTGGACATCCTCGACTGGGTGCTGGATGACCTGGACCTGGTGCTGCTGATGTCGGTCAACCCGGGCTTCGGCGGCCAGGCCTTCATCCCCTCGGCGCTGGACAAGCTGCGCGTGGTGCGCAAGATGATCGATGCCAGTGGCAAGGACATCCGCCTGGAGATCGACGGCGGCGTGAAGGCCGACAACATCGGCGAGATCGCCGCCGCCGGCGCCGACACCTTCGTCGCCGGTTCGGCCATCTTCAATGCCAAGACCAGTTACCAGGATGTGATCGCGCAGATGCGCGCGAATGTCGCTGCAGCGCGCTGACAAAAAGGGGACGGAGGGGATTAAGCTCACTTAATTCCCTCCGTCCCCTTTTTCCGCTCATGGCACTGTTGAACATCCGCCCGGCCACCGTGGCCGATGCCGGCCTGATCCTGCATTTCATCCGCGAACTGGCGATCTACGAGAAGGCCGAGCATTCGGTGCAGACCGATGAGATCGGCATCGCCGAGAGCCTGTTCGGTGCCGACGCTACGGCACGCGCGCTGATCTGCGAAGCCGACGGCGAAGCGATCGGCTACGCGGTGTATTTCTACAATTACTCCACCTGGCTGGGCCGCAAGGGCATCTACCTGGAAGACCTGTACGTCAGCCAGGAAAAGCGCGGCGTCGGCGCCGGCAAGGCGCTGCTGAAGTACATCGCGCGCCAGGCGGTGGCCGAAGGCTGCGGCCGCTTCGAATGGTCGGTGCTGGACTGGAATACCCCGGCCATCGAGTTCTACACCGCTGCCGGTGCGAAACCGCAGGACGAGTGGACCGTGTACCGGCTGCAGGGCCAGGCGCTGCACGATTTCGCCAACGGTTGAAGCTCGTGGGGGCAAACCCCAGTTGGGTGGGCGCGGACCCCAGTTGGGTGGGTGCGAACCGCAACCCGGTGGGTGCGAACCTTGGTTCGCACTCCCTGTGAACTCAAAAAAAAAAGACCACGCCAATCACTGGCGTGGCCCTGCTGCATGCGTGGGAGGCTGATCCTGCCT
This sequence comes from Stenotrophomonas maltophilia group sp. Smal17, assembly GCF_030237045.1. NCBI lineage: Bacteria > Pseudomonadati > Pseudomonadota > Gammaproteobacteria > Lysobacterales > Lysobacteraceae > Stenotrophomonas > Stenotrophomonas maltophilia group sp. Smal17. The sequence goes on along the minus strand of NZ_JASJSU010000020.1, from coordinate 9,894 downwards.
CCATCCATCGTCCCTGCTATGGCCTTCCATTCTCCGGTAGCTGAATGACATCTGCGTGACATTCACTGGGGACAAACAGCGCATTGCTAGCCTGTGCCACCCCCGCACCGGAAGCACTGCATGACCATCCCGCGCTGGCGCCTGATCCTCAACGGAAAATCCGCGGGCAACGACGCGCTGCGCGACGCCGTCGGCCATTGGCGCAGACAGGGCGTGCAGCTGGACGTGCGGGTGACCTGGGAAGAGGGGGATGCCGAACGCTACGTGGCCGAAGCAATCGACCACGGCGTGGACGTGATCGTTGCCGCCGGTGGCGACGGCACGCTCAGCGCGGTGGCGGAAACGCTGGCGCATCGTGAGGAACCTGCCGATGCGCTGCCCTCGCTGGCGCTGATTCCGATGGGCACGGCCAATGATTTCGCCACCTCGGCCGGCATCCCGACCGAACCGAAGGATGCCTTCGCGCTGATCGGGCAGGCGCGGCCGCACGCCATCGATCTGCTGCGCGTGGACGCCGATGGCACGCCCTGGTGGTGCGCCAATCTCGCCAGCGGGGGCTTCGGTACGCAGGTCACCGTGGAGACCGATGCTGGCCTGAAGAAGATGCTGGGTGGGCTGGCCTATGTGATCACCGGCATCGCCAAGCTCGGGCGGATCGAGCCGATCAGTGCGCGCCTGTCGGGCCCCGATTTCGCCTGGGAAGGCGATTTCATCGCACTGGGCATCGGCAACGGTCGCCAGGCCGGTGGCGGCCAGCAGCTGTGCCCGCAGGCACTGATCGACGACGGGTTGCTGGATGTGACGGTACTGCCGGAGCTGGAAGGCGAGGTGACCGCCACGCTGGGCCAGATGCTGAAGTCGGGCACCCAGGCCGCGCTGGAACAGCTGGCCACGCGCGCGCGGCTGCCGTGGCTGCAGATCGCATCCGAGCGTCCGTTGACGCTCAATCTGGATGGCGAACCGGTGCAGGCCCGCCAGTTCCGCATCGAGTGCGTGCCGGGCAGGGTGCGGATGCATCTGCCGGCCGGCTGCCCGTTGCTGGCCGGGCAGGGCTAGAGCCGGCGGGTAGAGTCGACTGTTGGTCGACTTGCGCGCGCAGCGCGGGTTCTTACGCCGTCGGAACGAAGAGCAGTCGACTGACAGTCGGCTCTACCGGTCGCCGTTGCTGGTCCCCGTGGCCGGCCCCGGGCGTCGCGCGGTTCAGTTTCACAGGGTTCCCCTCCCGCCTTTGCTGCGATACAGTCAGCGGGTGTCCAGCCTGACGACCCCGCATACCCTTTCTTCCGCACGCCGTTGGTGGCGATGGTGGCCCGTTGCCGTCGTCCGCCCCCATAACGCTGTGTCCCGGAAGGAAAGTCGTCTTGAACTCGCACGCCCAGTTTCTGCAGCAGGCCGCTGAAGGCCACACCCACATTCCCGTTGTCCGCGAAGTGCTGTCCGACCTGGACACGCCGCTTTCGGTTTATCTGAAGCTCGCCGACGGCCCCAATACCTACCTGTTTGAATCCGTCGAAGGCGGCGAGCGCTTTGGTCGTTACTCGATCATCGGCCTGCCGGCGCGCCGCGTGTACGCCTTCCACGGCCACACGCTGACCGTGCGCGAGGACGGCCAGGTGGTGGAAACCCGCGAAGTGGCCGACCCGTTCGCCGAGGTCGAGGCGCTGCGCAGCGCCCACTCGGTGCCCAAGCTGGACGGCCTGCCGGGCTTCACCGGTGGCCTGGTCGGCTGGTTCGGCTTCGAGTGCATCGGCTACATCGAACCGCGCCTGGCACCGCCGGCCGGCCGCGATGAACTGGGTACCCCGGACATCCTGCTGCTCGATTCCAATGAGCTGGCGGTGTTCGACAACCTCAAGGGCCGCCTGTACCTGATCGTGCATGCCGACCCGCGTGTCGACGGCGCCTTCGAGCAGGCCCAGGCCCGTTTGGATGCACTGACCGCCAAGCTGCGCGCGCCGGGAGCGGGCTATCCGGCGCCGCTCAACAGCGACGTGCTGGACGAATCCGATTTCGTCTCCGGGTTCACCCGCGAAGGCTTCGTCGATGCGGTCCAGCGCAGCAAGGAATACATCCGCGCCGGCGACATCTTCCAGGTAGTGCTCAGCCAGCGCCTGAGCGTGCCGTTCAAGGCGCGCCCGGTGGATGTGTACCGCGCGCTGCGTGCACTGAATCCTTCGCCGTACATGTATTTCCTCGATGTCGGCGACCTGCAGGTGGTCGGTTCCTCGCCGGAAATCCTGGTACGCCTGCAGGACGGCGAAGTCACCGTGCGTCCGATCGCCGGTACCCGTCCGCGCGGCGCCACCGTCGAGCAGGACCTGGCGCTGGAAGCCGAGCTGCTGGCCGATCCGAAGGAGCGCGCCGAGCACCTGATGCTGATCGACCTCGGCCGCAACGACGCCGGCCGCGTCTCCAAGGCCGGTACCGTGGAAGTGGGCGAGCAGTTCGTGATCGAACGCTACAGCCACGTCATGCACATCGTCAGCGAAGTGACCGGGCAGCTGCAGCCGGGCCTGAGCTATGCCGACGTGCTGCGTGCCACCTTCCCGGCCGGTACGGTCAGCGGCGCGCCGAAGATCCGTGCGCTGGAAGTGATCCGCGAGCTGGAACCGATCAAGCGCAATGTCTACGCCGGCAGCATCGGCTACATCGGCTGGCACGGTGATGCCGATACCGCGATTGCAATCCGCACCGCGGTGATCAAGGACGGCCGCCTGTACGTGCAGGCCGGCGCCGGCATCGTCTACGACTCGGACCCGGACAAGGAATGGGACGAGACGATGAACAAGGGCCGCGCGCTGTTCCGCGCCGTCGCCCAGGCTGCCAAGGGCCTGTAAGCCTTCCCGTGCCATGGCCTGCGCCGCGGCACCTTCCGCTGTTCCCATTCAGGACAAGGAGTACCGCATGAAGCTGCTGAGCGCATTGCTGTGGTCGTCACTGCTGGCCACGATGGCCCCGTCTGCGTGGGCGCAGGCCAACACCATTCCCTCGCAGCCGCACCTGCTGGTGAAGGGCGAGGCGCGCCGCGTGGTGATGCCGGACCGGTTCGGCCTGCAGCTGAACATCGAAGAGACCGACATGGATGCCGATGCCGCGCGGCGCCGCGTGCAGGACAACGTTGCCCGCGTGCTGGCGCTGTTCAAGCAGTACAAGGCGGAGGAAGGCAGCGTGCGTGCGGACAATCTGCGCATTGGTCCTGCAACGCGCTATGAGCAGAGCCGGCAGGTCTTCATCGGTACCCGCGTAGGGCGCCAGCTGCGTGCCAGCTTCGCCAGCGTGAAGGCGATGCAGGACGTGCTGGGTGCGCTGAAGGCCAATGAGAACGTGCAGGTCAGCAGCGTGGCTCCAACCTATTCGGGCGAAGTGGCGCTGCGACGCGAACTCAAGGGCGAGGCGGCGGCACAGACGCGCGAGTCCGCGCAAGGCCTGGCCAAGGCTTACGGCACGAAGCTGCGCGGCCTGTACAGCATTTCCGATGTGGCGCCGAACTTTGCCTATGGCGTGCAGGCGGGGAATTGGCCTCGCGTCGACGACACGTTCGCGCCGCCCGCGCCGCCCGCGCCGCAGAACAGCATCGAGGCTACCGGTTCGAACATGCGCGAGTCGATCGAAGCCGGCCCCATCACCTACACCGAAAACGTGTACGCCATTTTCCTGATAAGCGACGGAACCTGACCATGTTGTGGATGATCGACAACTACGACAGCTTCACCTACAACCTCGTGCAGTACCTGCAGACGCTGGGCGCCGAAGTGAAGGTGGTGCGCAACGATGCGATGAGCGTGGATGAGATCGCCGCGCAGAAACCCGAGCGCATCGTCATCTCGCCCGGCCCGTGCACGCCCAACGAAGCGGGCGTGTCGCTGGAACTGATCGAGCGCCTGGGCCCGACCACGCCGATCCTCGGCGTGTGCCTGGGCCACCAGGGCATTGGCCAGGTCTACGGCGGTACGGTCATCCGCGCCGGCAACATCATGCACGGCAAGACCTCGCCGATCCGCCACGAGGGCAAGGGCGTGTTCGCCGGCCTGCCGGACCGCTACCAGGCCACCCGCTACCACTCGCTGGTGGTGGACAAGAACCGCCTGCCGGACTGCCTGGAAGTGACCGCCTGGACAGAGAACGACGACGGCTCGATCGAAGAGATCATGGGCCTGCGCCACCGCCAGTTCCCGGTGGAAGGCGTGCAGTTCCACCCCGAATCCATCCTCACCGAACACGGTCACGCCCTGCTGCGCAATTTCCTGCAGCGGCCGGCGGCCTGATCCAAGGAGCATTCCCATGAGCTTCTCCCCCCAGGAAGCCCTGCAGCGCACCATCGAACACCGCGAAATCTTCTTCGACGAAATGGTCGACCTGATGCGGCAGATCATGCGCGGCGATGTCTCGCCGATGATGACCGCCGCCATCCTCACCGGCCTGCGGGTGAAGAAGGAAACCATCGACGAGATCGCTGCAGCGGCCACCGTGATGCGCGAGTTCGCGCTGGCGGTGCCGGTGGCCGATCCCACCCACCTGGTCGACATCGTCGGCACCGGTGGCGACGGTTCGCACACCTTCAACATCTCCACCTGCGCGATGTTCGTCGCCGCCGCCGCCGGTGCGCGCGTGGCCAAGCACGGCAACCGCAGCGTGTCGTCCAAATCCGGCAGCGCCGATGCGGTGGAAGCGCTGGGCGCGGCCATCGAGCTGCAGCCGGCCCAGGTGGCCGCTGCGATCGAACAGACCGGCATCGGCTTCATGTTCGCGCCGATCCATCATCCGTCGATGAAGGTCGTGGCGCCGGTCCGCCGCGAGATGGGCGTGCGCACCATCTTCAACATCCTCGGCCCGCTGACCAACCCGGCCAGCGCACCGTCGGTGCTGATGGGCGTGTTCCACCCCGATCTGGTGGGTATCCAGGCGCGCGTGCTGCGCGAACTGGGCACCGAGCGCGCGATGGTGGTCTGGGGCCGCGACAACATGGACGAGATCTCGCTGGGTGCCGGCACCCTGGTCGGCGAGCTGCGCGACGGCAAGGTGCGTGAGTACGAGATCCACCCGGAGGACTTCGGCATCGCCATGTCGGCCAGCCGCAACCTGCGCGTGGACAGCCCGGAGCAGTCCATCGCGATGCTGCGCGCGGTACTGGACAACACCCCGGGCCCGGCGCTGGACATCGTCGCCCTGAACGCCGGTGCCGCCCTGTACGTGGCCGGCGTGGCCAGCGACATCGGCGACGGCCTGGCCCGCGCCCGTGCCGCCATCGCCAATGGCAGCGCCCGCCAGCGCCTGCAGCAGTACGTTGACACCACCCGCGCGCTGGTTGCCTGAGCGCGCGGTTCAGCCTGATCCCCTCGATGGCCGATAATGGCCGTCCTCACCGCCCCCGCATTGAACCGACGACGATGAGCGACATCCTGCAGACGATCCTGGCCCGCAAGGCCGAAGAAGTGGCCCAGCGCCGCGCCCAGCGCCCCCTCGAGGAGCTGCAGGCCGCCCTGGCCAGCGCCCCGCCGGTACGTGGCTTCGTGCGCGCGCTGCAGGCCGCGGTGGCCAATGGCGACCCCGCGGTGATCGCCGAGGTGAAGAAGGCCAGCCCGTCCAAGGGCGTGATCCGCCCGGACTTCCGCCCGGCCGACATCGCCGTCAGTTACGAGTTTGGCGGTGCCAGCTGCCTGTCGGTGCTGACCGACGTCGATTTCTTCCAGGGCGCCGACGCCTACCTGCAGCAGGCCCGCGAGGCCTGCACGCTGCCGGTGCTGCGCAAGGACTTCGTGATCGACGCCTACCAGGTGTACGAGGCACGCGTGCTGGGCGCCGACTGCATCCTGCTGATCGTTGCCGCGCTGGACGACACCCAGCTGGCCACCCTGTCCGAACTGGCGCTGTCGCTGGGCATGGACGTGCTGGTGGAAGTGCACGACATCGACGAACTGGAGCGCGCGCTGCAGGTGCCGGCGCCGATGATCGGCATCAACAACCGCAACCTGCGCACCTTCGAGGTCTCGCTGCAGACCACGCTGGACATGCAGAACGCCGTGCCGCGCGACCGCCTGCTGGTGACCGAGAGCGGCATCCTCGGCCCGCAGGACGTGGCGCTGATGCGTGACGCCGGCATCCACGCGTTCCTGGTCGGCGAGGCCTTCATGCGCGTGGAAGAGCCGGGCGAGGGCCTGCGTCAGCTATTCTTCGCGGCATGACAACGCACTATCCAACGCCGCGCGGGGATGCGCCGCTGGTGGTCTTCGACTTCGACCACACCCTCTACGACGGCGATTCGGGCACCCACCTGTTCGCCTCGCTGATCAAGCGCAATCCGCTGCGCATGCTGGCCGCGCTGCTGGTCACGCCGATCGCCGGGCCGATGGTGGCGATGCTGCCGACCCGTCGTGCCGGCATTTCGGTCTATGTGTGGATCGGCAGTTTCGGCCTGCACCGGGCGCGCGACTTCAACAAGGTGATTGACGCCTACGTGCTGCGCAATGAGGCGCAGATGCGCGCCAAGCTGTTGCCGCAGGCGCTGGAGGTATTTGCCGCGCACCGCGCCAAGGGCGACCGCGTGGTGGTTGCCACGGGTGCGCCACCCGAGCTGGCGCGCGCGATCCTGGCCTTTGTCGCCCACCAGGACGTGCCGGTGATCGGCACCGAGGTCGGCCCGCGACTGGGCGGGGTCGGCCCGACCCGGCACTGCCACAACGAAGAGAAGATGCGCATGCTGCGCGAGCGCGGCTACGGCGACATCGACATTGCCTATTCCGACAGTACTGCCGACCTGCCGCTGTTGCTGGCCGCCAGGGCGCCGGTGGTGGTGAACCCGAAGCCGGGCAAGGTGGACTTCTTCCGCCGCGTGCTGCCGGCCGGCACTACCGAACGCCGTGCATGCATCGCAGGGCCATGCCCGGCGAGCGCTCAGCGCGCCAGGTACCCGCTCAGCGCGTGGCCGATCTGGAATAGGCTGATGCCCAGCACCAGCACGCCGACGGCCACCAGCACCCAGCGCTCCTTCAGGCGCTTGACCAGCAGTGCGGCCACCGGGGCGGCCATCATGCCGCCGATCAGCAGGCCGGCCACGATCTGCAGGTGATGCAGCCCCATCGACAGCAGGAACGTTGCTGAAACCGTCAGGGTGACCACGAACTCGGCGGCGTTTACGGTGCCGATGGTGGTGCGCGCCTGGCCGCCGCGGGCGAGCAGGGTGGAGGTGGCCACCGGCCCCCAGCCGCCACCGCCGCTGGCATCCAGGAAGCCGGCCACGAAGCCCAGCACGGGTACCCGCTTGACCTCGCCCTTGGGCATCAGGCGGCCGGCGGCACGGGCCAGGATGATGATGGCCAGCACCAGCAGATAGAGATAGATGAGCGGGCGGATCACCTCGCCGGGCAGCTGGGTCAGGCCGTAGGCACCCACCGCGCCGCCCACCGCGCCGGGCAGGGCGAGGCGCAGGAACAAGCGCTTATCGACATTGCCGGCGACCAGATGCGACACGCCGGAGGCGCCAGTGGTGAACACCTCGGCGGTGTGGATGGCGGCGCTGGCCTGCGCGGGCGGGATGCCCATGGCCAGCATCACCGAGGACGACACCAGGCCGAACGCCATGCCCAGCGCGCCGTCGACCAGCTGGGCGCCGAGGCCGATGAGGATGAACCACCAGAATGCGCTGCTCAGTTCCATGCACCGAGCCTAACGCGCGAAGGAGTGCGGACCAAGGTCCGCACCCACCGGGTGCTCAACGGTCAACGGGTGCCGTACAGCACCACGGTCTTGCCGCGTGCGTGCAGCAGGCCGTCGGTCTGCAGCTTCTTCAGCACGCGGCCGGCCATTTCGCGCGAGCAGCCGACCAGGCGGGCCAGTTCCTGGCGCGAGACGCGCAACTGGCTGCCCTGCGGATGGCTCATCGCCTCCGGCTCCTGCGCCAGGTCGTGCAGGGTGCGCACGATCCGGTCGGTAACGTCCAGGAACGCCAGGCGGCTGGCCTTGCGGCTGGTGTCGAGCAGGCGCTTGGAGATCTGCTGGCCCAGCGCATACAGCAGGCGCGGGGCGTCGGCCGACAGCGGGCCGAGGAACAGCTGGTGCAGGCGTTCGTAGCTGATCTCGGCCAGTTCGCAGGCGGTACGGGTCCGCAGGATCACCTCGCGGCGGTCCGATTCGACGAACAGGCCCATCTCGCCCACGAACTCGCCGGCACCGAAGTAGCCCAGCACAAGCTCGCGATCGTCATCTTCCTCGGCCATGATCGAAACCGAGCCGCTGATGACGTAATACAGGGTTCCCGCCGGGTCACCGGGTCGGAAGACGTCGGTACGGGTGGGATATCGCCGCCTGTGGCTGTGCGCCAGGAAACGATCGATGGTGGCGATATCCAGGGCCAGTGGACTGCTAGCTAGGCGCACGGTTGACACGATAGGGGCGCTCCCTCTGCGCATGAACGGATTCACGGGGTCGATAGCGGAGCTTAACCAGCGCAATTGTTAAGGGCAAACAGTGTGCCAGAACTCTTGCGTCTTCACGTTCCCCCCGGGGGCAGTTTGCCCCATAATTCCCCCTTTCCCTTCTTACACAGGAATCGACCGCCGTGGTCAAGCCGTTGCCTCGCCTGAGGCTGCAGGGTTTCAACAACCTCACCAAGGCGCTGAGCTTCAACATCTATGACGTGTGTTACGCGCGCACCGAAGAGGAGCGTCAGCGTTACATTGAATACATCGATGAAGAGTACAACGCCGACAGGCTGACTCAAATCTTGACCGATGTCGCCGAGATCATCGGCGCCAACATCCTGAACGTGGCCCGCCAGGACTACGACCCGCAGGGTGCCTCGGTGACCATCCTGATCTCCGAAGAGCCGGTGATCGACAAGAAGCAGGCCGGCAAGGAGCTGATCTCCGACGCCGTGGTCGCGCACATGGACAAGAGCCACATCACCGTCCATACCTACCCGGAAACCCATCCGCAGGAAGGTATCGCGACGTTCCGCGCGGACATCGACGTGGCCACCTGTGGCGTCATTTCCCCGCTGAAGGCCCTGAACTACCTGATCGAAAGCCTTGAGTCGGACATCGTGATCATGGACTACCGCGTCCGTGGCTTCACCCGCGATGTGAAGGGCAAGAAGCACTACATCGACCACAAGATCAACTCGATCCAGAACTTCCTGGCCAAGAACATCAAGTCGCGCTACGAGATGTTCGACGTCAACGTCTACCAGGAAAACATCTTCCACACCAAGATGCACCTGAAGGACTTCGACCTGGACCAGTACCTGTTCGAGGAAAAGGCCAAGAACCTGTCGTTCAAGGAACGCATGAAGATCGAAGCGCTGCTCAAGCGCGAGATCGAAGAGCTGTTCCACGGCCGCAACCTGTCCGAGTAAGCCCCATGCGCGATGCCCGCAGGCATCGCCGCCCAGGCGGGACGACCCGCCCTGTGGAACCCCTGTACTGCGCAAGCGTCATGGCTCCACGGTGATGTACCGACCCACGGCCCGGTGTGAAAACACCGGGCCGTTTCGTTTTTTCAAAAAAGGTAAGGAGCCCCCACCCATGCCCTGGATCTACCTGCTGCTGGCCGGCCTGTTCGAGATCGGTTTCGCCCTTGGAATGAAGTACTCCGAAGGCTTCAGCAAACCCCTGCCCACCGCTGCCACGGTGGTGTCCGCCCTGATCAGCCTGTACCTGATGAGCCAGGCGATGAAGAGCATCCCGGTCGGCACCGCCTATGCGATCTGGACCGGCATCGGCGCCATGGGCGTGGCGGTGCTGGGCATCTACCTGTTCAACGACAGCGCATCGCCGGCCCGCCTGGCCTGCGTCGGCCTGATCGTGGCCGGGGTGATCGGCCTGAAGCTGGTCTCGCCCAATTGATCGGTAGTGGCGGCCGCTGGCCGGCAACCCCGTAGGCACCGCCGAAGATCAGGAG